>NZ_CAUHCY010000003.1:0-231213 GCF_959605025.1 Candidatus Proelusimicrobium volucris
CGTACGTCGAGGTTTACCGAAAAGTCAAAAAACGCTTGACTGTTTTTTTTTTTTTGATAAATTTTCTCTGTGCCCAGCAAGGGCAAAAAAGGAGGAAGTTTATGAAAAACTTAAACAGGAAGGGTTTTACCCTCATAGAATTGCTTGTGGTGGTCTTGATAATCGGTATTTTGGCCGCCGTGGCATTGCCGCAATATTTTAAAGCGGTAGAAAAATCCAGAGCGTCGGAAGCTTTATCCATTATGGGTTCGGTAGCCGCAGCTATGGAAAGAACCAGATTGGCCAGTTCTGATAATCAATACACTAGTGATGTCGGCAATTTGGATATCGAGTTCCCCGATGTGGGAGAAGCCGGTACGGGAACTGGGAATGCCAGTGGCACTACTTGGCATAGCAAAAACTTTACCTTTTCCGTTAATGGTACAACTACGGCGAATGGCTTTGTAAAAGCTGAAAGAAACGGGACGACTAATAAATATGTAATTACCAGGTACTATTATAACGGTGTGGTAGGCTGCACCGATGGGACCGGCGGTGAGGGCTTTTGCGACTCTTTGGGCATTACTGCTGCTGCTGCTACTGGTAGCTAATAGTAATTTAATCAAAACAGCTTTGGTACTATAATCATATAGTACCCTCCTAAGGGGGGAGGCGTAAGCCTCCTCTCTTTTTTTCTGCTAATTTGTATATTTATTCTAAGAACTATGCCCTTATAAGAGGACTTTGCCGGTGAAGAATAAAGAAGTTGCAAGGTGCCTTTTGTGCTTGAGTGCGTCGCTTTTAAATATTTTAATTTCGGGGATTTGGAGTAATTTAATTGTCTGAGTAAAAACAGGATTTCCTTTTCTCTAAAGAACCCCCTCGTCAAAAGACGAGGGGTTCTTATATAAAATCTCGTATTATTTTTTGTTTCGCACCGCTCTTATGCTTTGCAGATGCTGATGATAATTCTTGCTGAATATGTGTCCGCCCGTTTCATTATCGGCTACAAAGTACAAAGCGTCAAAATTTGGTTCGGGATTGATTACCGCTTTGACCGAATTTACACTCGGGCTGGAAATAGGCCCCGGCGGCAAGCCATTGTATCGGTAGGTGTTATAAGGGGAATCTACTCTCAAGTCTTTAAGAGTGAGGCCCTTTTTCCAATGGCGGCCCTCCTTGGCGTTATAGCCCAAGGCGTATTGTACGGTCGGGTCGGCCTCGAGTTTCTTGCCGATTTTTACGCGGTTTAAATATACCGCGGCTATTTTAGGCCTTTCAGAATCCAAAATCGCCTCGCGTTCCACTATGGAAGCTATCGTCAAAAGCTCTTTTTCCGTTAATTTGCCTTTGTATTGTTTGATGAGTGGTTTGATGTTTTTGTCGTATTCGGCAAGCATAACGGCTATGACTTCCTGCGGCTGCATATCTTTGGGAAACATATATGTGGAAGGGAACAAATATCCTTCGGCATCGGCCTCTTTAGCCGCTTTTATAAAGGCGTATTTGTCTTTGATGATTTCGGCATTTTCCAAAGCTTCGGCAATTTCCTCTATTCGCCAGCCTTCAAGTATCTTTACTTTAAAATCTTTGGTGCCGGAATCGTTTATCAAACGCCAAATTACTTTGCTTGCCGGCATATTCTTGTTTAGAGTAAAGACTCCGCTCCTGAGCATAGGCGCCGCTCCGCTGAATTTAAGGCATATCTTAAACCACAGCGTACTTTTGATGATTTCATTATCTTTAAGTATTTGCGCTATTTGCCCCGCGTTTACGCCTGGCGGAATGGTTATTTCCGTCTCGGGCCCATAGGCGTTAAAATATTTGTACGCCCCTACGCCTAACGTAATAAAGGCGATAAGCAACAGACAAGTTACGGCTAATAGTATTTTCTTCTTCATTGATACCTATTTTATCAGTTTGACGAAATGCCTTTTCCCCGCTTGCAGAACAGCGTCTTGCGTAAGGTTTAAAGGTTCGTCGCGGTTTATTTTCTCGCCATCGAGTTTTACCGCGTTTTGGTCTATCAGGCGTCTGGCCTCGTTTTTGCTTTTGGCTATTCCCGCCTCTATAAGTATGGCGGAAATCAATTTGCCTTGCGCGTTTTTAAGCTCGGGCATATCGTCGGGGTTTTCCTTTTTGGAAAATACTTTCTCGAAATGTGCCAACCCCGCTTTTGCGCCGTCTTCCCCATGGAAACGTTTTACCAATATGGCCGCCAAATCTTTTTTAGCCTGCATGGGGTGCTTTTTCTTTACTTCTTCCAAGTCTTCCACGGTAAGAAGTTCGTAATATTGCAGCATCAATTCGTCGGATATGGACATTATTTTGCCAAACATATCTTCCGGCGAATCGTTAAGGCCGATATAGTTCCCGTAGGATTTTGACATCTTCTTTACCCCGTCCGTTCCCACAAGAAGCGGCATAGTCATTACCACTTGCGGTTCCTGTCCGTTATTTTTCTGAAGCTGCCTGCCTACCAGTAAATTGAAGATTTGGTCCGTTCCGCCAAGCTCCACGTCCGCTTTAAGCGCGACGGAATCCTGCCCCTGGAACAAGCTGTACATCACTTCCAGCACGCTTATGGGGTTGCCGGCTTTCATTCTCTTTTTAAAATCGTCTCTTTCCAATACCTGTGCCATGGTTACCTTGGACAATGTGCCCAATATTTCCTTGGAGGTAATAAAAGGGTCCAGCCATTCGCTGTTGAAGCGCACTATCGTTTTTGCGGGGTCAAGTACTTTAAAGGCTTGGTCGGTATAGGTTTTGGCGTTTTTTAAGATATCTTCCCTTTTAAGGATAGGGCGGGTGGTATCTCTGCCGGAAGGATCGCCTATCGCGGCGGTAAAATCACCTATTACCAAGGTTACCATATGTCCCAAATCCTGGAATGTCCTTAACTTGTTAAGTACTACGCTGTGCCCGAAATGCAGATCCGAACTTGTGGGATCGCAGCCCAATTTAATCATAAGTTGTTTGCCGCTGGAGAGTTTTTTCTCCAATTCGGCTTCGCTCACCAAGTCGACAGTTCCTCTTTTTAAGAGTTTTAAAACCTCTTTTACTTCCATAACTATACTCCCGCTAAAATATTTTGTCCATACCGAAAAATATAATATATTTTATCATTTTACTAAATGAAATTATAAGGCTCCGCCAATATTTTAACTTGCAGTTTCTTTGGCGCTTTGGTATTTGCCAGGGTTCTCAAAAAGCCTTTGAGCATTTCTCCGTCGGTGCTTTTTATCAGGTAATATTGCTGGTAAAGTTCATTTGAATGGATCCCGCATTTTACCGGCCCCTCTATTCTCATAAACGCGCCGTAGGATTCGCGCACTGCTTTTGCGGCCATTTCGCCGAAGGTGTTTAAGTCCTTTTCACTTTTTGAGGTAAAAAGCAATTTTACCAGTTTGGTGTAGGGGGGAAAGTGAAAATCTTTTCTGAACATAGCCTCGTTGGAGGCAAATTCCAGATATTTGTTTTCTTTAAGAATATTATAATCAAATAAATCGTCTTTTGAGGTTTGGACTATCAGTTTCGCGTTTCTGTATCTGTTAAGCCGCCCTTTAAGATTGAACAGGGTTTGGGCAAAGCGTTCGGCCGCGCGAAAATCGGCCGAATTTAATTCCAGATCGGCGTCGAGCAGTGCGGCTAAATTTATTTTGCCGCCGCAAAGGCCGGCGTTTAAGGCCAAATTGGTGCCTATTATAATATCGGCCTGATTGTCCTTTAGGGCTTCTTCGACGAAGTGTCCCTCGTCTTTTTTTGTTTTAAGGGTTTGGGAATCCAATCTATAAACGCGCGCCTGGGGGAATATTTTGTAAATTTCTTCCGTTGCGGCTTGTGTGCCCCCGCCGAGAGATCTGAATATTTCGTTCTTGCACAGCGGGCAGATTTGCTTTATGCTTTCTTTAGCGCCGCATTTGCGGCATATTAAGTAATCTTCTTTATGGTTTTTTATTCTGCTTAGCACCGCTCCGCATTTTTTGCATTTGGCGTAAGCGCGGCAATTAAGGCAGGCGTAGACACCGCTGTATCCAAGTCTGTTCAAAATCAGCAGGCTTTGTCCGCCGTGCAGCATATTATCGTGCAGGAGTTTTATAAGTTCGTCGGATATTAACTTTGATTTTTTACCCGTCTTCGGCACTGTTATGATTTGGGTTTCATTATTAAACTGCGGCAGAGGATGGGGGAAAAAGCTGGCTTTTAATTTATTTTCTTCCTTTAATTTAAGAGCTTCGAGCGAGGGTGTGGCGCTTATAAGTATAACTTTACCGCCCGTGAGGTTTGCTCTTTCTATGGCCACTTCCCTGGTATGGTAGTAGGGTTTTGAATCTTCCTGTTTAAAATCTTTGCTTTCCTCGTGGAAGATTAAAGTAAGGCACAGATTTTTAAACGGCAGCAGGCAGGCAGATCTTGTGCCGACGACAATGCAGGGTTTTCCCAAAATAATTTCCGCCGCGGCCGTTTTCCTTTTGCTTAAAGATACTTTACTGTGCCACATTAAAATATGATGCGCGCCGAATTTTTTGTTTATTACCTCAATTAAATTGGCGGAACTGATAATATCGGGTACTAATACCAACACTTGCCCGCCTTGGTTTAACACGTTGTAGGCCAGGCTTAGAGCGGCCTCGGTTTTACCTGAAAGATTTGCGCCGTAAAATAAATTTATTTGGTTTTGTCTTGCGTTTTTTATGGCTTCTTTTTGTTCTTGGCTGTATGTGCCCGCGGGGTAGAAAAGAGGCAGATCCTTTTCCGGAGAAGGTTTATAGGAATCCAAAAGTTTTTGATTGAATATTGCGGGCAGCAATACGTTCAGCGTTTCACCCAAAGTATTGGCGTAATTTTGCTCTATAAAATGGGCAAGCGGGAAAAGTTCTTTTCCAAATAGAACTCTTTCATCTTCTATCGATAATACGGATTTTAACTCTACTCCGCTTGGCAGTTCTGGTTTAGTATCCAAAGCGGTAATGTATCCCGTTTGTACAGCCCTGCCGAAGGGAACTTTTACCCTCAAACCCAAAGCGGCTTTATTTTCCAGTTCTTTTGGCAGCGCATAATCAAAACTTTTATTAAGCGCTATCGGCAGGGAGACGGATATATTCATAGCGTTTATTTGGCTTGGGGTATTTTGCCCATATCGGCCAAGAGTACTTTTAGGTTTTCCCAAGCCTCTTTCTTCCAGCTGGGATTTCTGAGAAGAGCGGCGGGGTGGAAGGTTGCAAGTATTTTAACGGGTTTATCCAGTTCCACGCAAGTAAGATTAAGATCGAATATTTTGCCCCGTACCGCGCCAAAGGTTTGGTTTTGGCTTATAAGCGTTTTCGCCGCGACACCGCCTAAAGCTACCACATAATCGGGAGATATGGTCTTTATTTGTTGTTCTAAATATCTTCTGCATACGGCGATTTCGTCCGGGTAAGGCGCTCTGTCGTTGGAGCGTTTATCGGGGTTGGAAGGATCCACCATAGGGTGGCATTTTACGATATTTGCGATGAACACTTCCTCGCGGGTAAAGCCCATGGCCGCTATTATTTTATCAAGCAGCTGCCCCGCGCGCCCCACGAACGGGCGGCCCTGACGGTCTTCCTCATAGCCGGGGCCTTCCCCGACGAACATTATTTTTGCGTTTACGTTGCCTTCGCCCGGCACGGCCTTTATGCGTGTTTTGCCCAGTTCGCATTTTTGGCAGCCGTTTATCATTTGGGCTATATAAGCAATTTCTTTGGTTTTAGCGTCGGAGGTCTTCCCGTCGAGCGGGGAATTCTCTTTTGGTAGGGGGTGTATATCTCTGTTCTGCATTTTTAAAGGAGAATGGTTTTCTGTTATCCCGCTATTTTTTACGTCGGAAGTAAAAGCAGCCTTATCTTGTGCTAAGGCTGCTTTTAAAATCAGGTCTTCTTCCTGTGCGTTTTGCAGGAAAGCTTTAAGACCGGCCGCTATTTCCTTAATTTCTTTGCTCATTTCGTGCGAAGATTATAATTTAAGAGGCTCTTTGGCCTTTCTTTCGGCTTCTTTTCTGGCTTCTTCCTCTTCACGTTTCTGTTGGGCCAAAGCGTCGGTTGAACCCTGCAGGACCATTTCTTTGGTCACTTTGCCGGTTAAAATATCGTCTAAGGCTACCTTGATTACGGTGGCGTCAGGCTGATTTTTATATTCGGCCTTTTTCTTTAATACTTTTGCCCACATTGAGGCCAACACTACCATACTGTATTTATCGCCGTCAAAATCAACCAGCTTATTTTCGATATCATTATCCTGTATTGCCATTTTCTTCTCCTGCGCTTTTATTATTTAAATTTTTTCGTCGATCTTTTTACTTTTAACCGTTCGGCTCGTATTATCGCTTTGCAGTCGGCTACAGCCTGTTCAAAATCGTCGTTTATTACCAGATAGTCATAATTCTTTATGCATTTAAGTTCTTTTTTCGCGCTGGCTAGGCGAACTTTTATATCTGTTGTTCCGTCATTGCGGGATGCGATTCGTCTTTTAAGTTCGTCAAAGCTGGAAGGGGTAATGAAAATAGATACCGCCTGCTTATAGACTTTTTTGACTGTTTTCGCGCCCTGTACATCTATTACCAATACTGGCGTTTTGCCCGCTTTTATAAGTTTGTCCAAAGAACTTTTCGGTATCCCGTAATAGTTCACATGCACTTTGGCCCATTCCGCCATAGCACCTTTGTTTATTGCGTTTTCGAACCGTTTAACCGACCAAAAATGATAATCTTTCCCGTCGATTTCGCCCTTCCGAGGCGCCCTGGTGGTAGCAGTTATCACGCGCGAGAGCCCGTCGTCTTCAAGAAGACGCGCGACTATTGAGGTTTTACCTCCGCCTGACGGCGCTGAAATAATTAAGGGAAAGCACTCCATATACATTAGATATTCTATTAAATTATATTTAGTTAAACAAGGGAAAAAGAAAAAATATAAACAATAAAATCCGCTTGCAAATATAAATTCTTTTTTTCTATACTGATAGGGAAATATTGTAAAGAGGTAACATCTCAGGTATACTTATAGAAAGACCCGGGTGGAGGAAAAGCATATGCTTAGAAACAAAAAAGCTTTGAAAGGAAGAAAAGGCTTTACTTTAATGGAAGTGTTGGTTACGGTTATAATCGTCGGAGTATTGGCGGCGATAGCGTATCCAGTATTCAGCAAGTCAATAGCCAAGGCGAGAGCGACCGAGGCTGTCAATTTGCTTGAAATAGTCAAGAATAAACAAATACAGAATTTTGCCACGACAGGCGAATATGCGACTAACGTTTCTGACTTTAAAAAACTGACTACCGGAAAAGAAAATTTGGCTGAAGGCGTGGTAAACGAGAATTATTATGTCAGTCTAAATCAGGAAAAGGCTTGCGCCTCTGTATCGTACAAAAAAGGCGAGAATGAGATTTTCACTTTTTCCGCCGGTTATGAGACTCCCGGCCTTGGCTGCACGGGTAATGTTTGCAGCAGCTTTGGCGATATTATAGGCAGTGCGGAATCCGTTTGCGACGTAGCATTGCCGGAGCCTGAACCGGAAGTTCCGCCATGCACAGGTTGCCCTGGCGCGCAGCCTACATGCCCTGTCGGTCAAACGGGTAGCTATACTTGCAATATGACCACCTGCCAGTGGGAAGGATCTTGTTCCCCGATAGATGGGTGGTGCGACGGGCAGACAAGGACCTGTACCAGCGATGAGGGGACAGATTGTCATCAAACCTGTTCCGGAACTACATGGGGCAGCTGCGTATGCAATAATGTTTATACCTGTACGCCTGGTTCGTCCGGTTCGTTCCAAAGCTGTAAAGGTACCTGCAAGTCTGACGGAAGCGGATATGAATGCACCGGAGATACGGATAGCCATTACTGCTCGGACAAAAATACATGTTTGGCCTTTGACAAAACTTGCGCCGATGGAACCGTTCAGAAACAAACTTGCGATGACGGCGTAACGGTACTTTCCAGAACATTCCACATTAAAGGTGGCTGGAGCTGTGAGTTTAATACTGCCGCCTGCAAATGTGAATAGGTTTTGATTTTATAAATAAAAAAGGCCCCGTACTTTTGATAAGGTTTGGGGCCTTTTTGTTATAAAATAAATTCCTGGTAAAGTAATAGAAAATTATAAAAGGGAAACAATAATAAATTTCCCTTGCAGGTTTATTATATGGTATAAAGAGTTTAGTTAGGGAGGGAAGGTTATGTTTAGGATAAAAGCTATGCTTGTTTTTATGTGCTTGTTTTTGTTTGCTTTAGCAGAAACATATTCCCAAACGGTAATGCCGATAATAAAGAATTGCACTACGTTAGGTCAAGAGCAGTTCCTTTCTTGTGAGAGGACATTGCCTAACGGTGAAGTTCAAAGAGCGCGCGGAGCTTGTGTATGCCGTAATTTGGGAGGAATGTGGGATTGGCAGGGGGGATGCACCTTGCCGTCAGCTACATATACGGAAAGCAATACCTTGGGTCAAACCAGAACGTGTACTATGCCTAGTGAAGTAAGGGGATGCGGTACTTTTTCCGCGGTAGTAGATATAAGTGCACAATGTGGAGAATGGAGCGGCGGTCTTATTACTCCCGTATTGACGCAGTGTAAAGTAGGTGATATTGAGTATTTGCCTTCCGGCGAGTGTGATACCATATCCAGAGTTTGCTGTGCAGGAGATCGCGCTTTACCTACATGGAGTGAATGGGGGAAGGGCTGCCCTACTACATGCAGTACCTCAAACAAACCATCAACAAGAACGACTTGTAATGGCGGCTATAAGTACAGAACGGTAACTTGCAATACTTCTACGGGAGAATGGCAAACCGGCTCTTGGGGAGATTGTGATTGCAGCGATCCCGCATATGAGAAAGTTACTTTGCGTGGCGGCGGTACCTGTTGCCAGCGAAAAGACGGCACAGGCTTAAGGTGTTTCAACGATGGGGAAATTCCCTATGGTTGGGTAAAGATGGGGACGCCTTGCTGGAATAAGATCGACTGTGGGACATCGCCTCTTCCTGAGTGCAACGAATCTTTAAGCGGCACATATTGGAGCAAATGGGAAACTAGCGGCGGTATGGTATCGACCGGATGCGGTTCTCAATATGGTCATATTAACGGAGCGGGTTTTTGTCAGCAGTATCTGTGCAGACAAGGCGGTTAAGTTTAGGCTATTGACGATATATCTATAAAATATGAAATCCCCCGCTTTGGCGGGGGATTTTTATTTTTTGTATTTCCTGCTATGGCAGGAGAAATTTTTGTATTTCTTTTCTTAAGCTGTTAATATAAAAGTTGTTAATATCTGCCCTCCGATAGGTAAAGATAGAAATTTAATCAATATTTTGATTGCCTGATAAATCCGTTAAATTCTCTACCGAGTATTTAAATTCGATTTGAGGTCTCTTGAAGCCCCAAAACGCTTGACTGGTTTTTTTTTTTTTGATAAATTTTTCCTATCTATTGGGCTGCTTATCTGGAAGTAGGCCTTTTTGAGACTATATTGCATCGTATGCCGGGTTTAGCAGCTTAAACTTAAAAAGGAGGTAAAAATAATGGTTAGTTTAAATAGTGTTTCTCATTTAAAATTTATACTGACGTTTAGCTTGTTATTGTTATTTTCTTATAATGCTTATGCAGCTTTTGGAATTGGTGACAACGTAAAACCTGTTTGGCTTTGCATTAAAGGTCAAACCAAATGTTGCGTAAACGGCACAAGGAGTTGCTGTCCGGATAATGGGACTATCTATGATACTACCAGCTGTTCCTGTACGGAAGGGACAAAACAGTATAAGCCTAAAGGGAGTTGCGGAACGTCAATACAAACTTGTTGTTCGGACGGAACGTGGAGCGGCTGGGATTCTTCCTGCCCCGTATCTAAGACTTGTTCCAGTTCTACCAAACCATCAACAAAAACGACTTGTAATGGCGGCTATAAGTACAGAACGGTAACTTGCAATACTTCTACGGGAGAATGGCAAACCGGCTCTTGGGGAGATTGTGATTGCAGCGATCCCGCATATGAGAAAGTTACTTTGCGTGGCGGCGGTACCTGTTGCCAGCGAAAAGACGGCACAGGCTTAAGGTGTGCCACTGATCAAGAAATAATAGGTAACAGATGGGAAAGTTGGGGGCGGGACCCAAGTTATTTCTGTTACAATATGGGTGGTCCAGGCGGGACTATTTTGGGTTGTAGCAACGTGGTAGCTGGTGCAGAGTGCAGTCCTCAGGGATCTCGATGTTGTCGTAATTTCGAAGTTTTCTATTGTAGATAGAAAGTTTTACCGAAGAGGGAACTCTTCGGCTCCCAACTAACCGCCCCGCCGTGAAAACGGCGGGGTTTTTCCTTCCGCAAATTATTAATGGACAAAGAAAATCCCCCGCTTTGGCGGGGGATTTGTGTTAAGAGATTTTGTAAGCTATATTTTGCTTATTCTTCTCGTTATTGTTTTCTTTTGTATACATTCGATGGTATCACCGGGTTTTATTTGGCGGCAGCCGTCTATCGATATGCCGCATTCATAGCCCTTTTCCACCTCTTTGACGTCGTCCTTGAAGCGCTTTAAGCCCGATATTTTGCCTTTAAATATCTGTTCCGAGCCGCGCATTACTTTTACTTCGTATCCGCGTACCACTTTGCCTTCCTCTATATAAGAGCCTGCGACAAAGCCGGAACTTAAGTCAAAGGTTTGGCGTACCGTCGCCAGGCCGACTCGTTCTTCCACTATTTCAGGCTCAAGCAAGCCTTCCATGGCGGCGCGCAAGTCTTCAAGAAGCTCAAATATGATATTGTACTTCCTGATTTCTATGCCTTCTTTTTCGGCCTCTTCGGCGGCTTTTGTGTCGCTGTCGACGTTAAAGGCGATAATTACCGCATTACTTGCTTTGGCAAGCAAGATGTCCGATTCGTTTACATTGCCCGCGCCTGAGTGGATAATCTTCACCTGGACTTCTTCGGTCGGCGTTCTTAGTATGGCGTCTTTGATCGCTTCTATCGAGCCGTGTACGTCGGCCTTCAATATTATGGAGAGTTCCTTCACCTTTTTGCCGTCTATATCGCTCTTTAAACTCGTCAGAGAAACATGCTTTTGATGTGCCAATTTCTCCTCCTTATGGGCGAGCTTTCTTTTTTCGGCGATATGTTTAGCCTCTTTCTCACTTTCGGTGACAAATAAAGTATCGCCTACTGCGGGCGGCTCGCCGTTGATGCCTAGTACTTCCGCCGGTACCGAGGGGCCAGCGCAGGGCAGCCTCTTGCCGTGTTCGTCTATAAGCGCCCTTATTTTACCGTAGTTTGTGCCTACTATAAAAGGATCGCCCACCCTCATGGTGCCTTTTTGTACCAATACGGTAGCGACGACGCCGCGTTTATTGTCGCGCTTACTTTCGAGTATTACGCCTACGCCGCGTCTGTCGGGATTGGCTTTAAGTTCCATCATTTCCGCCTGGAGGCTTATCATCTCCAAGAGTTTATCGATGTTAATTCTCTTTTTGGCGGAAATTTCTACGTAAATGGTATTGCCCTGCCATTCTTCCGGGATAAGCCCGCGGTTTGCCAATTCCTGCTTTATTTTATCTGGATTGGCGCCGGGCAAATCTATTTTGTTTATCGCCACTATGATAGGCGCACCCGCCGATTGTGCGTGGTTGATAGCCTCTATTGTTTGCGGCATTATGCCGTCGGTAGCGGATACCACCAGTACGACGATATCCGTCGCTTGCGCTCCTCTGGCCCTCATGGCGGTAAAAGCCTCGTGGCCGGGGGTATCAAGGAAGGATATGTATCCGCGCGGGGTTTTTACCCTATACGCGCCGATATGCTGCGTTATGGCGCCGAATTCGCCCGCCACTACGTTTGAATGTCTGATCGCGTCGAGCAAACTGGTCTTGCCGTGGTCGACGTGCCCCATAATGGTTACTACCGGAGCTCTGGGTTTTAAGTGCGCGGGATCTTCCTGTTCGCTGTCTTCCGCGGCGATTTTATCTTCCGCAAATTCCTGGATTATTTCCGCCTTAAAACCGCATTCGGCCACCACAAGCTCTATCATATCCTGCTCAAGCCTTTGGTTTATGGTGGCGAATATCCCCATGCCCATCAGCTTTTTGATAAAGTCGTTTATCTTGATGTCCATCTTTTCGGCCAATTCCTTTATTGTCGGCTGGCCCAAGATTTTTATTACTTTCTCGTCAGTTTTTTGAGGCTGGGCGGGTTTATCCTCGTGCCTTTTATGGTCATGGCGGTTGGAATGATCGCCATGCGGACGATTATCCGCCTGCGGCTGCGGAGCAGGTTTGTTTTCCTGCTTAAACTCTTTTTTCGGAGTTTGTTCGGCAGGTCTTGGAGTCTCCTGCGTTTTTGGCGCGGTCTGGCTAAAAGAAGTTTCGCTTTGCGCCTCTACGGGTTGTTTTGGCGTTTCTGGGACTTTCGGTTCCTCGCGCTTCTTTTGCTCTTGTTGGATTTCCTGCTCTTTAAGTTCCGGCTGAGGCGCAGCGATTTGTGCTTGCGCCTGAAGCTGAACAGTTTCTTCCGCAGTTGCGGCTTTAGTATCTTGAACTTCTTTTTTAACAGATTTTTTTGAACCCGTCGTCTTTTTTGCCGCAGGCTTTTTTGGAGCGGCGGTTTTCTTTGCGCCCGTCGTTTTCTTGGCCGCGGGTTTCTTTTCCGCGGAGGTTTTTTTAGCGGCCGTTTTTTTGGCGGCGGTTTTCTTTACTGTTTTCTTTTTATCCTGTTCCTCGTCGGTATTAGTGGGTTTCTTCGTTGGTGTCATCTTCCGCCTCCTCGTGTTCGGCCAAATATTTTTTGGCGCCTTCTATAATCTTTTCGGCCGTTTTCTCGCCTACGCCTTGCAATGTCGCCAGGTGTTCCGGTGTCAAAGAGGCTATTTTCTCTATGGAGTTAAAGCCCGCTTTTACCAATACTTCCGCTATTTTCGGCCCTATGCCTTCTACGTCTGCCAAAGTTTCCTGCAGCATTTGGGCTGCTTCCAAACCTTCTTGGTTCTTCTGGGATTCGCTCTTTACTTCAAGTTCCCAGCCGCATACTTTGGAAGCCAACTTTATATTCTGCCAGTCTTTGCCTATCGCTATTGCCAGTTGATCGTCGGGTACTATTACCAAAGCCTGTTTCTTCTCCATGCTGTTTATTCTTACGGAGAGGACTTTCGCGGGTGAAAGCGAATTGACAATATTGGTTACGGAATCGTCGCTGTAATTGATAAGGTCTATTTTCTCGCCGGAAAGTTCATTGGTTACGGCTCTTATTCTTATGCCTCTCATACCGACGCAGGTGCCGATGGGGTCTATTTTGTTGTCATTGCTTTTTACTACCACTTTGGCCCTGAAGCCGGGGTCTCTCACGATGGCTTTAGTTTCAATTATGCCGTCGGAAAGCTCCGGTATTTCCACTTTCATCAATTCCTTTAAAAATTCGGGCGAAGTTCTGGAAAGTATAATGTATGGCCCTCTCTGTCCTTTATCCATTTTGTAGGCCGCGGATTTGTATCTGCTTAATACAGGGTCGTCTTTGACGTCGGCGAAATCTGTCTGGTTGAGCACTCTTGTTATTATGGCTTTGACTCTGCCGCCGTGTACGAAGCGCTCTTTCCTGATTTGTTCGCAATAAGGCAAAATGGCTTCCGCTTTGCCTAAGTCTACTATGATATCGCGGTCGGAAAATCTCCTTACCAAACCCGTTACGACTTCGCCTTCCCTGGGTTTAAATTCTTTGTAGAGATTATCTCTCTCAATACCTCTTACTTTTTGGATAAGCACCTGCTTGGCTATCTGTGCGGCTATGCGGGAGAAATCCTCAACGTTAAGAGTATTTACAATCTCTTCCCCGATTTGGGCCGAGGGTTTTATCGCTTTGGCGTCCTGGAGGGATATTTCCGTCTCCGGGTTGGTTACCTCTTCGGATACGATTAAAGTCCGATAGGCGGTTATGGTGCCTTCTTCGGTATCTATCTTGGCGGATAAAACGGCGGTTTTACCCAAATGTTTCCTTAAAGCGGAGATAAGGGCGTCTTCTATGGTTTTTAAGGTGTCTTCCCTTTTGATGTTCTTTTCTCTCTCCAAACTCTCCAAGGCTAAAAGTAAATCTTTGCTCTGCATTTTTTTGTTTCTCCTGTTGATAAGTTAAAATTCCGTTACCGGGTCAAGATTGGCTTTTTTCAAAGCGTCGTATTTGAAGGTGAACTTGGTAGTTCCGTCGTCCAATACGAACTGTTCGTCGTCGGCCGAGTCTATCAAGCCGGTAAAGCAGGCCCTTTTTTCTATGGGCTCTTTGGTGTATATTTTGGCTCTCTCGCCGATAAATCTTTTAAAATGTGCGGGCTTTTTAAGCACTCTTTTTATGCCTGGGGAGGAAACCTCCAGTATATAGGCGCCCTCGATAAGGTTTTCCATAGTCAGAACGGCGTCGATTTTGTTTGACAAAATTTCGCAATCGTTAAGGTTCACGCCGCCTTCTTTATCGACGAAGAACTGTAAAAGTTTCTTGCTGCCGTGCGCTTGGATTATAAGGTCTATAAGTTCATAGCCTTGGGTTTCCAGCGCTTTGGCGACGGATTCTTCAATATAGTTTTTATTTTTCATAAAGTGCTTCCTCTAAAACAAAAGCGACTTGCTAAGACAAGTCGCTTAAGTAATCTTTAAGATAATTTATTATAACATAAATAGGCGTTGGGGTAAAGAGCTTTGCCTTTTGATATAATTTAAACGTGAACGCAAAAGATTTTATTAAAAACCGCGCCGCGCGCCTGGGCTTTGATTTATTGTTCGTAAAATTTGTGTTTGTCGGTATTTTTAATACGATATTTGGCTATTCGGCCTACGCTTTTTTTGTTTTTATCGGCTGCGGCGATTTTACCGCCCCGCTGTTTGCTACCGTATGCGGAGTGCTTTTTAACTTTAAGACGATAGGGGAGTTGGTTTTCGGCAATTCGTCAAACAGGCTGATATTTAAGTTTTTTGGGGTCTATTTGTTTACGTACGCGCTTGCGGTAGCCTTGCTTAAAATATTCGCGTTCGCGGGCTTGGAAAACAGATATGTTTCCGGCGCTTTGATACTCGCGCCGATGGCTTTGATAAGTTTCTTTTTGAACAAGAATTTCGTTTTTAAAACGGAGAAATGATATGAAACCTCTCATTTTCGTAGTGTCCAGCGCTTTTAACGAGCAGGAAAACGTCAAACCGCTTTATTATAGGGTTAAGGAACAGTTTGATCGATTGAGCGATAAATACGATTTCCAATATTTGATACTTGATAATGCCTCCACTGACAATACTTTGGCGGAACTTAAAAAGCTGGCCGCGGAAGAAAAACAGCTCGGCGTTGTTGCCAATATGAGGAACTTTGGACATATTCGTTCGCCTTATTATGGAATAATGCTTTCCTTGCAGACGCGTGCGGCGGCGGTTATTTATTTGGCTTCAGACTTGCAGGACCCGCCGGAACTTATTCCCGAATTTATAAAAAAATGGGAAGAGGGGTATAAAGTCGTATTCGGGCAAAAGACTTCAAGCCGCGAAAATAAATTTATTTATTTTTTGAGGGGCCTGTATTATAAACTGTTAAGAAAATTCAACGACAGCGGCGCCAATTTGCTTGAGCAGTGCACGGGTTTTGGGCTTTTCGACAGGGAAGTGATAGAAAGACTTGCCAAGATAGATGATCCTTATCCTTACCTGCGCGGGATAGTGGGGGAACTTGGCTATCCTGCCGCGCTGATACCTTTCAAGCAGCCGCGCCGTTTTGGCGGAATTACGAAAAATAATTGGTATACTCTTTACGATAATGCGATGCTCGGTTTTACCAATCACAGCCGTTTGCCTCTTAGAATAGCGGCGATAGGCGGATTTATATTGTCTATACTGTCTATTCTGACGGCTTTTGTCTACTTTGTGCTTAAATTGTTGTTTTGGAATAGCTTCCCTATGGGGCAAGCGCCTTTGCTTATAGCGGTGTTTTTCTTCTTTTCAGTACAGCTTTTCTTTATGGGTATTATAGGCGAATATTTGGGCGCGGTTTTGACACAACTTTTAAAACGTCCCATGGTAATCGAGAAAGAAAGAATAAACTTTTAATCTTTAGGCAAACTACATACGTTCTTCGTTTCTGCCCGGCTCTCTGCCGCTGGCGAACTTGCGATTGTAATATTGTTCGATATAATAATGGCGGCGTCCCATTTCGTCCATAAAGTCTATGGTAAGGTTTGTTGTCGGGCCTTTGGGGATATCGTATACGGGCGCGTATATGCAGGTATTGTCGGGCGTTGTAAGCATTTTCTCTATAACGGCTTTTCTTTGCAGACTTTGCCTGTAAAGCGAGAAATAGGGTTTGCTGAAAGGCACTATTATGAAGGCGACGTAAAGTGCCAGCGCTGCGGCAAAATAAGGCGTCAAATTGAATTTATATTCGTCTTTTATGTAATTGGCGAAAAAGAGCACCGCCGCAATCGTAAACAAAGAAGCGCTGTAACAAGCCCTGTGCGGGCGTATCGGCAGAAGGAAAAACACCATAGCCAATACGAAGCTGACGAAACAGCTTAAAACCAGCATTAGGAAGGCTTCGTTTTTTATCGCCCGTTTAAATTTGTCCATGGCGCATAAAACCGCGGCCAAGCATAAAACGGGCAAAGCGTAAAGAGAACTTGCCATAAACAAATCCATATTAGCCAAATGGTGCATAGCTCTATCAAAGAGCGGCCTTTGGTTTAACGCTTTCGTGATAAAATTCAAATTATTTCTGTAATGATAGGCGGGCGAACTGAACATCAGCGCCAATCCCGCGGCGACGCCCGCAAAAAGGTGGGGGAACCAATTGGGGATTTTCTTCTTGAGGATAAACGCCGCCAAAGTATATAAACCGCAGAGGCAAAATATCATAGGGGCGGAGTTTTCGTTATTCATACCGAGTATTATCCCCGCGAAAAAAGCCGCTATCCTCGTAAAGGAATTGGACGGTATAAAATCGGGTTCGTGCCAAGTTTTTCTGAGTACGGCGCAAAAAGCCATAAACATAACGCCCAGCATCAGATAATTTACGGAACCCGCAAACCAAAAAATAGTTTGGTCGGGCTGGGTTACCAGAAATACGCTCGCCAAAGCTATAAAGAGAAAGGCGGGCAAATCTTCAAGTTTCTTGAAGTTGGGCATTCTTAGGTATACCAGGTAAAATATGGAGTATACCAAAGCCAGCTGCGCCAAAGGATTAAGAATTAGGAACAGCCATTTATAGCCTTGTATCAGTATAATGTTTATCAGGCCGCCTATTCTGGCGCAAACGGTGATAAAAGCCCAAAAATAGCATTCTAAATTATGGACGGGGCATAGAAGTTCGTCTTCGCTTATCGGATACAGGTAAGTAAAGAACCAAATAAAAGCCAAATACAGCCCCGTCAACAATCCCCAAAACAGATAACTGGCCAAGGTCTTCTTGGATAGCATTTCTATTTGCCGATCAGCGTTTTTATTCTGGCTTCTATGCCTTCTATCGGCCAGAATTCCGCCTTCTGCGCCGTTCTGGCTTTATATTCCAGTTTTCCCTCGGGCAGAAGTTTTTTGCCTATCACTATTCTATGGGGTATGCCGATAAGGTCTGCGTCTTTGAATTTTACGCCCGGCCTTTCATCGCGTTCATCGTAGAGTACGGTTATGCCTTCGGCGCGAAGGGCATTGTAAATCTCGTCGGCTTTCTGTTTGACTTCGCCCTGCGTATCCAAAGCGATAAGTTCCACGTCAAACGGGGAAAGCGGCGCGGGCCATATTATGCCGTTTTCGTCGTGCGATTGCTCGATGGCGGCTGCTATTACGCGGCTTACGCCTATGCCGTAGCAACCCATAATCATAGGCTTGGACTGCTGATTTTCGTCTAAGAAGTTCGCGCCCATCGATAAGGAATATTTGGTGCCTAGTTTAAAAGTATGGCCGACTTCTATACCGCGCATAAATTCAAATTCGGCCGAGCATCTGGGGCAGCGGTCGCCTTTTGAGGCGAGTTTTAAATCCGCAAAGACGTCGGGCTGGAAATCCCTGCCCAAATTTACATTCTTTAAATGGGTATCTTGTTTATTTGCGCCCGCTATGCCGTTAACTATTGTTTTTATGTGGTTGTCGGCATAGATCTTTATATCGGCGTTCTTTTGTTTTAGGCCGCAAGGTCCGGCGAACCCCAAGGGTGAGCCGGTCGTCTGTTCGTAAAAGTCGGGTTCGGCTTTTTCAAGTTCGGACGCGTTAAGGAGTTTTTTAAGTTTAATTTCGTTAAGTTCGTCGTTCCCGCGCATTAAAACAACTACGGCTTTGCCGTCGGCTTTATAGACCAACATTTTTATGAATTTTTCCGCCGGCTGTTTTAAGAAAGCGGCCACCTCGTCAATGGTTCTGGCTTCCGGAGTGGAAACTTCCTCCGAGGCAAGCAAGTCTTCGGGCTTTGGGTTTGCGGGTGCGGGCGCTTCAATTTCCGTCTTTTCCGTATTGGCGGTATATCCGCATTTGGGGCAGACCGAAATTTCATTCTCGCCCGTTTGGGCAAGCACCATAAATTCGTGGGAGAAATTTCCGCCGATATTGCCCGTATCTGCTTCCACTGGTTTGAATTTAAAACCGAATCTGGTAAAAATACGCATATAAGCGTCGTAAAGGCGCTGATACCACTCTGCGGCGGATTTCTCGTCGGCGCAGAAGGAATAGGCGTCTTTCATATAAAACTCTCTTGCGCGCATTACGCCAAAGCGCGGGCGGATCTCGTCGCGGAACTTCGTACCGAACTGATAAAGGCACAAAGGCAGCTGCTTATAGGAATTTACGTCTTTCATCACCAAATTGGTCATTACTTCTTCGGCGGTAGGGGCCAAGCAGAAACCGGCGCCTTTGCGGTCCTTAAAGCGGAGCAGCTCTTTGCCGTAATAGGTCCAGCGGGTTGATTTTTCCCAAAGTTCTTGGGGCTGGACTATCGGCAGCCATACTTCGCAGCAGCCAGCCGCGTCAAGCTCTTCTCTAATGATATTTTCTACCTTTTTTAAAATTCTTATGCCAAGCGGCAGCCATTCGTAAATGCCGCTGGCCGTTTTGCGGATAAGCCCGGCCCTTAACATCAATTTGGCCGAGATTATGTCGGCGTCTTTGGGAGCTTCTTTTAAAGTGGGGATATAGTATTGCGATAATTTCATTTTTTTATTTCCTCTAATATTCTTTTAATCCAAATCTTCTGCGGGAGTTTGTATTTTATTTCACCCTTCTCAAACCAGAGCCCTTCTCCGCGTCCGCCAGCTATGCCGAAATCGGCGTCGCGCGCTTCGCCCGGGCCGTTTACCGCACAGCCCATAACGGCTATCTTTTTGCCCGTAGAAAGGCGGATAAGTTCTTTGTCGGAGTAAATCTTCTCCTCCAACGCTTTTACCGTACCAGCTATATCCACCTGCGTGCGCCCGCAGGTAGGGCAGGATATTATATTGGGGCCGTATTCCCTAAGGCCGAGCGCTTTTAAAATCTCGTATGCCGCGCGGACTTGCATCTTGGGATCTTCCGTCAAGGATATCCTTATCGTCGCGCCTATGCCTTGGCTTAAAAGGCGGCTCATCGCGATAGAACTCTTTACCGTACCCGCCAGGAAACTGCCCGCTTCCGTCAGGCCGATATGCTGGGGGATATTGGTCTGCTGCGCCAAAAGTTCGCAAGCCGCTATCGTGCGGGATATATTGTCTGATTTTAAAGATACCAAATATTGTTTGAAATTCAGTTTCTCCAGCAGGTTGGCTTGTTCCAAAGCCTCGCCCACCATTACTTGCGCCCATTTTTTGTCGTTCCATTTCGGCTGGCCGGAAAACTTCTTTAGCTCTTTTATGGAGCCCGCATTGACGCCTATTCTTATCGCCACGCCTTTGTCTTTGCAGGCCAAGACGACTTCTTTTACCTTTGCCATATCGCCGATATTGCCAGGGTTTATCCTTACCTTGTCCACGCCCTGTTTTATCGCTTCAAGCGCGAGTTTGTAATCAAAGTGTATATCTGCTACCAGCGGTGTTGTCATCGCTTTCTTAATTTTGCCCAAAGCCTTGGCCGCGTCCATATCAGGCACAGCCACGCGGTTAATCTCGCAGCCGGCGTTTTCCAATGCTTTTATTTG
This sequence comes from Candidatus Proelusimicrobium volucris, assembly GCF_959605025.1. Classification (NCBI taxonomy): domain Bacteria; kingdom Pseudomonadati; phylum Elusimicrobiota; class Elusimicrobia; order Elusimicrobiales; family Elusimicrobiaceae; genus Candidatus Proelusimicrobium; species Candidatus Proelusimicrobium volucris. The sequence continues at coordinate 20,078 of NZ_CAUHCY010000003.1, forward strand.
CTTTACCGTCGCTTTTACGTCCCTGGTGTCGGTATTGCACATCGCCTGCACTCTTACGGGGTTTTTGCCGCCGAGTACAAAAGAGCCTACTTTTACTTCGCGGGTTTTCTTCATTTAGCGGCCTCCTGTGCAGGTTTTTGAGTTTGTTCTTCTACAGGCGGTATCGCCGTTTGCTCTGAGGGCTGGGCTTTTAGCGTCTGCTCTACCGCCGCAGGTTTGGCGCTGCGGGTTCTTAAGCGTTTAATGTCGCTGTAAGTGGCATAAAGTACCAAGGCAAGCAAAAATATCGCGCCCGCGGAACTGGCGTTGTAGAGGGTTTTTTCCTTAACTCTTTTGCCTCTTATCGCCTCTATGATGAAAAACAGAATATGTCCGCCGTCTAGTATCGGTATCGGGAACAGGTTGAACATACCTATCGCCACCGATATCAGACCTATCAAAAAGAAGTAATCTTCCGCCCCGCTGTGTACGCCTTTGCCCACGATTTCAAAAATTCCTATCGGGCCGGCCACGTCGGGTGCCTGTTTGTGCCAAAGTCTATCGGCTATCGTGGTAATGGAAAGGGCTGTCCAATAATAGCATTGATGGCCCGCTATTCTTAAGGCTTCGAATATACCCGCTTTTTGGTAGACTGGTTCCAAAGCTATTCCGACTTTCTTATCCTCATTTAAAGGGAGTGTGACGCTGGAAGTTTCCTCCCCGCGTTGGTATGTCAAAGTTACGTTTTCCTGCGCCGCGGCGATATTTTTTACCATTTCCTCCCAGTTTTGTATGGGGGTATTATCCACCTTGGTAATCAAATCTCCTTTTTGTAGGCCTGAGTCGTATGCGGGATAGCTTTCCAATATCTCGCCTACTACGGGGGGGATTTGCTTTGGGTTGTTTACGGGCAGCCCGACGGATAATACAACAAAAAAGAATATTACGAAAGCCAAAACATAGTTCATTCCCGCGCCGGCAAACACCATAAAAGCCCTTGAATACCAGGGTTTAGCGGCGAAGTCGCGCTCATCGGTTATTTCCGCCTCTCTGGCGTAAAATTCGCCCGCCGGTTTGACGTATCCGCCCAGCGGTATTGCGCGAAGGGAGTATTGCGTTTCGCCTTTGCCCCATTTCTTCAAAAGTTTTCCGAATCCTATTGAAAATTCTTCTACCCGGATATTTAAAAGTTTGCAAGCCAAAAAGTGGCCCAGTTCGTGTATAAAAATAACGAGCGCCAAGGCGAAGGCTATGCCTAAAGCGGAAAGTAAAGTATCGGGGCTGATCAGCCAAAGTATCTTTGCCCACAGCGCATTGAGGAAATTCATTATCATTTACAGCTCCTAATGTAAGATAATAATATTATATCACTTTAGAGGAGCCCTTTAAAACCGCTTTCACTTCGTTCCCGCGCGGCATTGGCAAAATAAAAAACGGCTTTTTAAAAGCCGTTTTTTAAGAGCTGTTTTTAGAAGCTATATCTTAACTTTTTTGTACCTTTTGCTGTTTAACAAGTCGACAGCTTCTTCCCTTGCCCATTCGTCTACCAAAGCCGCCGCGCTCAAGGTAAGCGGCTTGTGCTGGCTGGTATGTTTGGCCAGTACGCCCGCGACTATTTTTGGTATGTCTGTAAACAATATTTTCCCTTCCAAAAACGCCGATACCGCCACTTCGTCGGCCGCATTTAATACGGCGGGGAAACTCCCGCCCTTTTTGGCGGCGTCCAAAGCCAGGCACAGACACGGAAACTTGTTTAAGTCCGGCTCGGAAAATTCCAGCTTGGACATTTCCATTATCGAAAGCCTCTTTGCCGGGTTGGGCATACGCTTTGGATAAGTAATTGCGTATTGTATCGGCAGGCGCATATCGGGGTTGGATAACTCCGCTATTATGCTGCCGTCGACGTATTCCACCGCGGAGTGTACTATCGACTGCGGGTGGATTACTATTTTTACTTTCTCCAGCGGGAGGGCGAAAAGGTGCATTATCTCGATAGTTTCAAAACCTTTATTCATTAAAGTCGCGGAATCTATCGTTATCTTCTTGCCCATTTTCCATCTGGGATGCGCCAAAGCCTGCTCCGCCGTTACTTTGCTTAAATCGCCGTCGTACTTAAAGAACGGCCCGCCCGAAGCGGTTAGCAATATGCTCGCTATTTGCGGCTCGGCCTTGTAGTAGGAGTGGGAGTCGACATTCTCCAAAGACTGAAAAACAGCCGAAGGTTCCGAATCTACCGGTATTATCGTGGCGTTCCAGCGTCTGCATTCGTCCATAATCGCGCGCCCCGCCATTACTATCGGTTCTTTATTGGCCAAAGCTATCGTTTTGCCTGCCTTTATCGCCGCTATCAGCGGTATAAAGCCGACTGCGCCCACCAAGCCGTTTATTATCAAATCGGCCTCGGGCGTAATCGAGAGATATACCAAAGATTCTATGCCCGGCGCCAATAATTTGGTGTGTGCGGGCACTTGGTCTTTTATTTTGTTGTAGGATTCCTCGCTGTACAAAGCGGCGTATTTGGGCTTAAATTCGTGTATCTGTTTTAAAAACAGTTCCGTATTGTTGTTGCCAGTTATCGCCAAGACGCGGTAATCCTCGCCCAAAGCCGATATGACGCTGAGCGAAGACACCCCGATAGAGCCGGTAGATCCTAAAATTACTATCCTTTTCATAACATATAGAGCAGTACGTAGTACAATACGGGGGCGCTGAGCAGGAAGGCGTCAAACCTGTCGAAGAAGCCGCCGTGGCCCGGCAACAGACCGGAAGAATCTTTTACGCCCGCGCTTCTTTTCAGTACCGATTGCGCCAAATCCGATACCTGCCCCAAAACCGATACTAAAAGCCCGATTAAAGCCGCCTGAGCCGCGGTTATGTACCACGGGAAGAATAAATCCCAGCAGAACAATGCCGCAGCCACGCCCAGAATCGTGCCGCCGATAGCGCCTTCCCACGTCTTTTTCGGGCTGACTTCTTTGTTAAGTTTGTGTTTGCCCAAAAATCTGCCCGTAAAATAAGCGCCCGTGTCCGTTGCCCAAATGGTGATGAATAGTATATAAACGAAATATTCGCCGTAAGGCTCCATAAGGCGGATATTTATCAGGTGTGCCAGAGACCAGGGTATCAATATTATGCCCAGTAAGGTATTGGCCGCGCGTTCAAGCGAGCGCGCCGGGGAAATTATCTCCACGAAGAATACGCCCGCTAAAGAAATCGCCATAAAAAACGAGGCTATATTGCTCGGCGTGCCGATTTGATTCTCGCCCCGCCCCGCTATCGCGCCTATTATCATAAGTATGCCGAAGATTATCAGCGATACGCGGTTGACGGGTTTCTTTGCGGTAAGCAAAATCAAACCATACTCATATAAACAGAGCAATATTATGGCCGCTACGAAAGCCATATAGAATATACCGCCAAAATAGATGGCGGCAAGCACGAGGGGTATACCCACGAGCGCGGTTAAAATTCTAGGTAATAGCATAGCAACATTTTAGCAAATTAAATGCTTAAGATTAAATACGGCGGGTAATATTCAGCGACCGCCGAATCTGCGTTGGCGGCGGCCGTATTCCTCTACGGCTTGTATGAAATGTTCTTCCTTAAAGTCGGGCCATAAAACGGGGGTAAAATAGAACTCGCTGTATGCGGCCTGCCACAAAAGAAAATTGGAAAGGCGCTGTTCGCCCGAAGTTCTTACTATAAGATCGGGCTCCGGCAGATTGTTGTATAAAGCGTCGGAAATTTCTTGCTGCGTGATCTCTTTTTTGCCGGAGTCGATAAGTTTATTTACGGCGTCGGTTATCTCTTGCCGGGCACCGTAATTTATTGCAAGATTGAGCACCAAAGCTGGATTATCCTTCTTTATTTGCGCCGCTTTATCCATTTTTGCAAGAATGTCTTGCGGCAGAGGTTCGCGCCTGCCGCTGAAAATGATTTTTACTTTCGGGTCGTCTTCTTTAATAAACTTGTCCAGCGTTTTTGACAGCAACTTCATCAAGGCGGATATTTCCGTTTTGGAACGTTTCCAGTTCTCCGTAGAGAAGGCGTAAAGCGTTATGTATTTTACGCCCGTTTTTAGGGCGGCGTTTACCACGGCTTGCACGGAGCGAGCACCTTCCTCGTGCCCTTTGGCTTTGGGCAGGTTTTTATTTTGCGCCCAGCGGCCGTTGCCGTCCATTATGAATGCGATGTGCGTGGGTATATTTTTCTTTTCCGCCATAAAATTATTTTACCTTTTATTTCCCTAAAGAAAAACAATTCTTTTCCAAATTTTTGCTTCTGGAGATTCTCTTAACTTCCAATTATGTTTGGGTTTAATGCTGTTGGCTAGGCGGAATTTTCTGTATGGGCAGGCTTTAGTGTATTTTCTGGGGCAGTATTTTCTTGTCGAAAAAAAGGATAAGTGCAATTTAAGGCAAATAAAAAAGCCCTCGCTTTATGCGAGGGCTTTGGTAATGCTATTGCTTTAGATTGTCATTATCTCTTTTTCTTTTTCCGCCGTAATCTTTTCTATCAAAGCGACGGAGGCGTCGGTCGCTTTCTGTATGTCGGCTTCGTATCTTTTAAGATCGTCTTCCGTAACCTCGCCCGCTTTCTGCGCTTTCTTTACTTTTTCTATCGCGTCGCGGCGTTCGTTGCGTACGCTGACTTTATAGTCCTCGCTCATTTTGGATATGGTTTTGCTTAACATCTTGCGGCGGTCTTCCGTCATGGGGGGGAAGGTTATCCTGATAAGTTTGCCGTCGTTCATCGGCGTTACGCCCAAATCAGCCTGCTGAAGTGCTTTCTCTATCTCTTTTATCGCGCTTACGTCCCAAGGCTGTATCTCCAAAGTTCTGGCGTCGGAAACGTTTAACATCGCCATTTGCTTGAGCGGAGTCGGAACGCCGTAATATTCCACGCGTACGTTTTCTATCATCTGCGGGTTGGCACGGCCCGTCCTTAAAGTTCCCAAATCCTGTTTGAATTTCTCGGCTACCGCCGTCATATTGTTTTTGGTTTTCGTTAAAAGTTCGCTGATACCTTCCATAAATTCTACCTCATGAGTTTATTTTTATCTATTATATCTTTTTTGGGGTAATATTGCCCTTTCGTGTATTACTATTTTAAAGCCGCTTTGTTCATAGCGCAGCATTTCTATCTGCTTTTGCATATTGCGCATTTCAACGCGCTGACGCATTATTATACTGCCCAGCAGCTTAACGCGGGCGCCCAAAAATATCGCAAATCCGGCCAATATCAGCAGAGCAATGATAATGGCGGTCCTGTCGCTCATAAAATCGTTCCAGAAGTTCTTGCGCGGCGATTTTTCAAAAGATGTTCCGCGCTCTTTAAAACCTGCCGCCGCGACGGGTATTTCTTCTATTGCTTTGGATTGACGCTCCTCTTGCGGAGTGGCTGGCGTGTTTTCTTGCGGCTTTTGTGAAACCTCGGCGATGACTGCTGGTTCTTCCGGTTTAGGCGAGTGGGTATCCTGCTTTTCGGACGGGGTTTCTTGTACGGATTCGGTTTTGACTTCGGGTTTTGTTTCTTCTTTTACTTCTTCCTGGGCGGATATCTGCTCTCTGTTTTTATCTTCCTTCGGTTCCTCTTGTTTGGGTAAGGATGATGGCCCCTCTTTTTGCGGGGGCAGCAGGGAGGGAATATTTTCCGCCCGCTCAGCCATGACTTTTACCGTAGAGTCTTCGACTTTCGAAGCCTTTGAAGGTGAATCTTCCGTACCGGCAAATTCGGCGAACCATTTGCCGAAAGCGTGTTTTATATGTCTAAAATGCCAGCGGAAATTGGTTTCAAACCTCCTTAGGAAAGTGTTTTTCTTCTTGGCCGGTTTTTCCGAAGGCTTCGGCGTTGGGCAAGTGGGGAGTTTTGCTAAGTCTTTTTGCTCTTCGGCGGCTATTATGGCTTCTATTTTCTCGGGGGTGAGCGGCCCTTGCACTTTATCGGTGTTTACGTTTGATATTATGCTCGCGGGAAGAATGTAACGATTTGTATCGGGGAAAAACATCTTCCTGAAAAAAGAGGCTATTTCCCTTCTTAGGAAATAACAGGTGGCCGCTATTATGAACAGAGCAAAGCAGCCCAGCGGTATTATCCAAATGAAATGATGGGGGGAAAATAATTCTTGCATATAAACTCCTTCCGGAAATTTAATTAGTAAATCGTCGTTCCTATTTTCTTGCCCGATACCGCCAGCTTGATATTGCCTTTCTTATGGAGATTAAATACGCAAAGCGGGAATTTGTTTTCTAAACAAAGCGCCAAAGCTGCCGTATCCATAAATTTTAGGCCTTTCTTTATGGCGTCTTCGTAGGTTATTTCTTTAATCAGCTTGGCTTTGGGGTTCTTTTTGGGGTCGCTGTCGTAAACGCCGTCAACTTGCGTCGCTTTAAGCACCAAATCCGCCTTAATTTCCGAAGCTCTCAGAGCGGCGGCAGAATCCGTGGTAAAGAACGGATTGCCCGTCCCGCCGGCAAAAATAACAACTCTGCCCTTTTCCAAATGCCTTATGGCTTTGCGTCTTATGAAAGGTTCGGCCAACTGATAGACGTTTATAGAGGTCAGCACGCGCGTGGGAACGCCGGCGTCCTCAAGAGCAGATTGCAGCGCCAAAGAGTTTATTATAGTAGCCATCATGCCCATATTGTCGGAATTTACTCTGTTTATTATCCCGCCGCCGTCGCGCACTCCGCGCCAAATATTGCCGCCGCCTATTACTATGGCGAGCTGGCATTTTGTCTTTAAAGCGGATTTGATTTCCTGCGCGATGTCTTTTAGCGCTTTGGGGTCGATGCCGCGTTCGCCTTGCTGCGCGAGCGCCTCCCCAGATAGTTTGAGCAATATCCTTTTGGGCATAAGCGTACCTCTCCGAACATTATTGAATAGTTTTTTCTATAATACAAAATTTTATTGGGGCGGACATAATAATATCGCCGATATTTTGGGGGAAACGGATTGTTATCGTCCGCCGCCGCCACCTCCGCCAAAGCCGCCGCCGGAAAATCCTCCGCCGAAGCTTCCTCCTCTGCCTGATGATTTTGATGACGGTTTTATCGACGTGCGCGCCAATCCCCTAGACAAAATCGAGCCTGTTATAACCGGGCGGCCGCCGTAATGCATAAGTTTCTCTTCCACAATATCTTTAGAGAGCATTTTGGTGAAACTTTTTATCCACTCGCCCTGTACCCCGAAAGCGTAGGCATAAGGCAAATAATCGGCGAATACTTTTAGTTTGTCTTCCGGGTTGGAAAGTTCCGCACGGTGTGTTTCTGCAGTTTCCATATATTTTTTAAAGCCAAGCAAGTCTAAATATAAGTCCCGCCCCGCTTTTGTGGTATTGTCTATTGTGGACATATATACCAAATAGCCAGCGATAGAGGATAAAAAGATAAGCTCTTTGCTGTTGAAGAGAATATTCATAGTCGGCAGGAAGAAAATCAGTATTATCAATGTCGGCCAATTGCTGTGAAGCGTATTTTTAACGCCTATCGAAAACGCGGTCATTGTCAAGATGACATTGATTAAAATTATCTGCGGTTCAAAAGCCGTCTGCATGGCAAGCATTATCAAAATGGGGAAAATGCCGAATTTATTGTTTTTGTTTATAAAGTGCCGTCCGTCGCTTTTCAATATATTGCGGAAGGCGTTTACGGATTTGGCTATCTCCGGCTGATATGATTTGCCGATATAGACGACGTCGCTTGAAAAGAAAGTGTCTAAAATAAAAAGTTCCTCTTTAGGCAGATTGGGGCCGTATTTGTCTTGGCGTTTGAGTTCGATTAGTTTGCCGCTTCCGGTTATTTTTATCTTTTCTTTGCCGCATAGGCTTACCAAGGCGGCGGCAAAAAATGACAGCTTAAATTTCCGTTCCAGCAAATAACCCGCAAAGGCTGGAGAAATGCCCTCTGGTGGCGCGTAAAGGACTCTGCCGTCGTATTTCGGATCGCGTCCGTATTTGTACCAAGTAAACAAAAAATAAATAAGCAATACGGCAAAAAGCAGCCAAGGCAGATGTTTGCGCGCAAATCGTTTCAGTTTGTTTTGCAGGCTCTCTTTGACGAAGCCCTTTTCAAAAGGAACGGCTACGGTAAAACCTTCGCCTGGCCCCAGAATAGAAGTGGTGTAAAAGAATAAATTGCCATCGGTTCGCGCCAAGGATTGCTTTTCGCCGTATCTGCCTGTATATAAGGATATGCCTTTGTCAATAACTTTAAGCCCTTTGGGCGCGATAAATTTAAAAGAGGCGCGCTCTATCGGGAATTGCCAATAATTACCGGTAACGTTCCAATAAATCTCGTCGTATTTCCCGTTGAATATAACGCCGTTTTTCATTATATAAGTAAGGGTGTACTCGTGGGGGCCGCGGGCGATATAATCGTCATTGCCGAAGTTTATCGTCAAATCGCCGTTGTATCTTTCTGTAAAGTAAGGGTGCGGTTCGCCGTCCATATATAGAGAGAGGGGGATTATGTCGCGGTCGGCTTCCAGCGGTATTGTTCTATATATGCCGCGGCGTATTTTTTTGTGTTCGGCGTTGACGGTGATTTTTTCCGTAACGGTAAGCTCCGCTTTTTCGTTAAGCGTGAGGGTGACGTCAAAATTAGTTATCCTTTCCTGAGAAAAGGACAAACCCGCAATAAGCGATAAAACGACTGAAAAGAATAATTTTTTCATAGCTTAAATTATAAGATAAAAACTGCTCGCACCACAAGAAAAAATCCGGCTTTTCAGCCGGATTTTTTTGTATGTTTTTCAGTAAGGGTTAAAAGAGTATTTGTTTTTAAAATCGTCCCAATCCGTCTTTTTTACCAGCTCTTTTATCTCTTGTTTTTTTAGATGCTCTTCCTTTGAAAGTGCAAGGGCCTCTTTAACGGAGTTTGCCGTTTCTTGCGAAGTCATTAAATTTATTTCCCGTTTAAGAGTAGTGAAGTAATCGTTGTTTTCTCCTATAATATCCGCAGTGAGCCTTTTATTGCTCCCGCTAAGCTCCAAAGCGGTAAGAGCAAAGAGTTTTGATGAGGACTGTTTTGCCTCTTGTAAGGCGCGTTTAAAAACGGCTCTGTCGTTTGAGACGCTTTTTGCCGCAACGCTTTCCTCCGGCAGGAGGCTTAAGCCTATTATCCCGCCAGCCAGCATTAAGGCTATGCCGGCTTTTGAAGAGGAGGGTTTTTTGCGCCTTACTATATTGTCAAATTCCTTTACTAAAGTTTTAAGTTCCTCGTTGCCTTGTGGATATTTAAGTTTTTTTAGAACAAAAACGAAATCGTTTGTAACCATTGAAGGAAGAGCGTCGTGTTTAAGCGGATTTCGCATATATTCATAAGTGTACATTGATCTAAGTTCAAAGAATGCCTCGGACAATTTCCTTTTCAGTGCGGGATTTGCGTCATAAACGGCATTATGCCTTTGCAGATACTGCATTATTTCAAGGATTTTGTTCGTCGCCTGTTCCAAAGTGCTTTTTGGCATTTGGCTTATCATTCCGGCCGAGGCGGCCATAGCGTATAAAGTGAAGGGTGCGGCCCCGCTCTCTTGCGATAAGCTCTGATATGTAATGGAAGGCTTCTCCAAAAGCATTTGTGCTTGCTGCGCTCTGCTTAAGTTTTGCGAGAACGCGCTAAATGGCAAGAACTGAATGGAAAGTAATAAAGCCGTAATTTTTTTATGCATAATTTCTCCTCCTAAACGTTTATGTCTAAAATATTTAAACCGATATGATAACGGCATAAAGCTCCGGCATAGTAAAATTATCTGGAGGTAGCCGCCTCGCCAAAATTAAGTTCGATATTCAGCGGTTCGGCGTTGGCAAGCATATCGATAAAATCTTTTTTAAGAGTTTGAGCTTTATCCTCTTTGATAATATTTTTGATTTCCGCTATGGTGTTTGGCGAAGTTATTAAATCTATTTCCGCCGATATTATCAAGTAGAGGTTATTGCCTTTTTGTCCGTCTTCAAAAAGGATGTCGGATAGCGCAGGCCCGTTATATTCCGATAAAGCCAAAGCCGTCAAAGTTAGTGCTTCCGGTCCATTTTCTTTAGCTTGGATAAGCGCTCTTTTTATTTGCGTTCTTGAAGATGATATTTTGGCATTTGAAACTTGATTTGGCATCAAAGCCAAAGCTGTTACGGCAATTAGCCCTAAAGCTATGCCCTTTTCAGAAAGTTTCTCCGCGCTTTTCTTTAGTATCGCGTTTATTGATTTTACGGCAGATTTCATTTCCGGATTGGCTTTTAATAGATTCGCCGGGATGGAATTTAAAGTTTGCTTTATCTTTGGGTGTAAATCCGGCGGGATATAGGAAAATCCTCTTTTTTGAGGGAAGGACGCGGCATAATCGGCAAATTCCTGCAGTTGCTTGTTTAGAAGATTGATGTCCTTGCTTAAAGCGGCGTAATTGCTTTGTCCTTTCACCGCTTTGTTAAAACTTCTTGTCAGTTGTTCTGATTTTTGGGCCAGAGCGGCGGGGGGATTGGTGCGGGCCAAAGTTTTATCGTTTATAAAAGTTTTTATTTTGGAAAGTATATCGGCGTTTGCATTCAAGGAGTATCCCGCGGCCATCGCCAGCGATATGTCGGAAAGCCCCGCCGACAATCCGTTTCTTTTAAAAATATTTTTAGGTTCTTGCAGTTTTAATCTTATATCTTGCGGGGTATAATCAGCCTGTTGAGAGCTTTGCGCGCAAATCGGCGCGGAACATATAAAATTAACGGCTACGGCCAAAGAGAGTATCCTTTTAAGCATAACATTATCCTTCTTAGCGAGTATCGTTTAACTTTTTATAGTTGTAAACGGAGAGGCTGAATTTAAGGTTCTATTTTGAAGTTCCGCGAAACAGTCCCATATCCACATTTTAATATTGTTGAGATTTTTTTGCAAGAAAAGTTCTCGCAATAAGCCGTGATTGTTTTTCGCTCAATTCCATGGGCTGGCAAGAAACAAAAAACCCCTTCTTTTTTTGAAGGGGTTTTTCGGTCTGTTAGGTTATTAGAATCTTACGAATCTCGTAACTTTCAAGTTTACGCCGAGTTTCTTGCTCTCTTCGTCGATAATCTCCTGTACAGATTTTTTATTGTCCTTTATTGACGGCTGGTCAAGCAAGCAAACGTCTTTAAAGAATTTTTTAATTCTGCCGGGGAGCATCTTTTCGATTGCGGCCTCAGGTTTGCCTTCGTTTTTGGCTTGAGTGATAGCGATATCCTTTTCCTTTTCGATAACTTCGGCGGGGACTTCGCTTTCGTTCAAGTACTGGGCGACCATGCCTACCGCCTGCATAGCGATGGCGCGGGCAAGTTCTTTAACTTCTTCTTTTTTGCCGCAGCAACCGTCGGTTTTATCGCAAACGAGTTCAACCAGAGCGGCTTTTTTGTTATCGGAGTGCAGGTAATAGTTGATTACTCCGCAGCCTTCGCCTTTCTTCCAGCATACGGCTTTATTGAAGGAAACATTCTCACCGAATTTGGGGGCGAGTTCGTGGATCATAGCCGTAATTTTCTCGTCTTTGGTGTAATCGGCAACGTCGGGGTTCTGGAGCATATACTCCGATATTTTGTCTACGAGCCCGATAAAGTCTGCCGTTTTGGCGACGAAGTCCGTTTCGCAGCCCAAATAAGCCATGGCTACGGTATTGCCGTCTTCGGATACTTTAATCGAGACTCTTCCTTCTTTAGTTTCGCGGCCGGCGCGTTTAGCCATATCGGCCAAACCTTTTTTGCGCAGGAAAGTTACTGCGGCTTCAACGTCGTTATTGCATTCGGCCAGAGCCTGTTTGCAAGCGCCGAGCCCAGCACCGGTTTTTTCTCTTAAAAGTTTAATATTTTCCAAACTTGACATAAATTCTCCTGTTAAAAATCTTTCCGCCCGCCTATGACGGGCGGAGAAATTAAAACTTAAGCTGCGGCTTCCTCTGAAGTTTTTTCCGCCTCTTCCTTGGTTTCTTCTTTGGCTTTGGCGGTTTTCTTTACGGTCGTCTTTTTGGCGGCCGGTTTCTTTGCAGCGGTCGTTTTCTTGGCTGCGGGCTTCTTCGCCGCTTTTACTTCTTCTTTTTCTTCTTCTTTAGTTTCGGCTTCTTCCGCTTTTTCCGCGACTATGGCTTCAGCTTCCGCTACTACTTCCTTCTTCGTTTCTTCAACGGCGGCGCTCAAGGCTTCTGCCATTACGGGATTTTCGACCGGTTTTTCTTCTGCGGCGGGTTCTTGTGCGGCTTCAGCTTCGGCTTTCTGCTCGGCATTTGCGCCGTTGGCTTCGTTTCTGCCTTCGATTATGGAATCGGCTACGGCCATGCAGAAGAGCTTTATTGATCTGGCGGCGTCATCATTACCGGGTACCGGTACGGTGATATCGTCGGGATCGGCATTGGTATCGCATACGGCCACTACTGGTATGCCCAATATTTTAGCTTCTTTTACCGCGCCTTGCGTATCAACGGGATCTATGATGAAAAGTATGTCCGGCAAGGTTTTCATATCTCTTATACCGCTGAGGAGTTTTCTTAAGCGGTTCATTTCTTTCGTCAGTCTAGAGGCTTCTTTCTTGGAAATGGCTTTAAGTACGCCTTCTTCTTCCCATTTTTCGAGTTCGGCCATTCTTTCCACTGATTTTCTTACCGTCTGGAAATTGGTTAAAGTACCGCCCAGCCATTTTTCGTGTATGCAAGGGCAGCCCGCTCTCAGCGCTTCGGTTTTGATGGCTTCTTGGGCTTGTTTTTTTGTTCCTACGAATAAGAATTTAGAACCTTTCTTGGCTTCCTCTTTAATATAAGCGCAAGCTTTTTTCAATTCTTTCGCGGTTTTCTGCAAGTCTAAGATATGCACGCCGTTTCTTTCGCCGAAGATATAGCGGCTCATTTTAGGGTTCCATCTTGAGGTTTGGTGGCCAAAGTGCACACCGGCTTCCAACATAGCCTTCATTGATATATTGCTCATTTAATTATCTCCTTATGTCGGCGCGGGCCAAAATTTGGATAGGGGATATCCATAGCGGCACGCTGCCAAAGCGTCGTAAACGAGGCATTTGATTTACGGATTTTTTTCGCTTCGTTTATCCGGCTTATAGATATTATACCATAAATAGGCTTGGCTTATTTTTATTTTTGCGGTAGAGGCGGATTATGCGTCTGTGGGAGGTACTTATAAAAAAGAAGAGCCGGCTTTTTAAATTCCGCCGGCTCTTTGTTTTGGGTTAAAATCTTCCGTTTACGAATATCATTCCGGGGAACCAACCGCTGTTCTTTATGATGTTGACGAAACCTATTTGCAGGCCTCTGTCTATCACGGTGATATTGTTTACGAAACCGAACTGCAATCCTTTAAAGTATTGGCTTTGGTTATAAAAGCCGAACTGTAACCCCGTCATATTCTGCGCGAAGTTCACCGCGCCGATTTGGGCGCCCAAGGCTTCCATATCGTTTACGTTTACGAAGCCCCATTGTACGCCGGTTAAATTATCTGAAACGTTCAAAAGCCCCAATTGTACGCCGATTGCATCTTTTGACGTGGTGTAAATGGCAGTTTGCAAACCGCGCATTTCATAACTTCTTGCATAAGCAAATGCCGCTTGCAGACCATGCATTTCTTCCGCTCTTGCGGAAATGAAGTTCCAATCCAATCCGTGTACGGTTGGCGTATTATTGTCTATTAACCCAAGCGATACATTGGTAGTGCTTGTATTGGGCCAAGCAATGGTATCATAAAGGGATAGTTTAACAGGGCTTTGAGCCGAGGCCGCCAATCCCAATGATGCCAGTAAGAGAAAAGACGCTAACAGCTTTCTCATAAGTTTGTGTTACCTCCTTGAATAATCTATAATTATATTATAAGTTATGACTCAAAAAGTCAAAGCGAGTTTTGATTTCTGTTTTCCTTTAAAGGGGGAAATTGAATTTTATGACGGATATATCAAAAAAAACAGCCGCCGTTTTAGCCCTCTTGGCGTTAAGCGCTAATTTTTGTTTTGCCCAGAGGAGCCTTAAAGATATGAACCGCGGTACTTTCCCCAAGCAGAAACAGCCTGATTTGGAGGAAGAACTCCAAAAGAACAGGCGCCCCGTAAATATAATAAACGCGCCAGGCGTAAGACAAACGACCATAAACGGCAATACCATTTATATATATGACAGACCGACGTCTTCCAATATCCCCGTATACAATCAAGTTACGGTAAGCGGAGGGGGCTATAATCCTTCTTTCGCCGATCAGGCAAACCCTCAGTTTAAGAATTGGGCGATAAGCGCGATGGGTTTGGATAATACTCCGTATACCGGGGCGGGTATAGTTGCCGCGGTATTGGATTCAGGTGTAGTCCAGCACGAGCAATTTTGCGAAGGAGCGGTAGATATTTTAAACATATCCGGCGTTGATTACGACTATGACGCCTATGGCCACGGTACGGCGATAGCTGGGATACTGGGCGGCTGCGGGCCGGAAGGGAGCGGATTTTCCGGCGTGGCGCCGCGCGTAAAGATGAAGGTCTATAAGATAACGGACAATCAAGGCAATACTAATAATATAAATATAGGTAAGGCCGTACAGCGTATACTGGACTATAACAGAACGCATCAGAGCAACCCGATAAGCGTTATAAACATAAGCTACGGTTTGGATAGCGACGATGAAGTTGTTTATAAGGCTTTAAAGGCGGCGTATGATTCCGGTATCGTGATAGTAGCGCCATCTGGCAACGACCACGCCAAAAAATTGGCCTATCCCGCGGCTTACGATTTTGTGATAGCGGTGGGCGGGCTCAGACCGACGAGGCAGATATTTGAACGATCCAATTACGGCGCAGGCGTGGCATTTGTGGCGCCTGCCTCTGCTATATATGCGCCGGCCTTGGGCAACAGTTACGGTTGGGTGCAGGGCACGTCTTTTGCCGCGCCGTATATAAGCGGAATGGCTGTTTTGATAATGGAAGCGTATAAAAAGAAATACGGTTCTTTGCCTTCGCCCGCCAAAGTGCGCGAGATAATGGGCAAGATAAGCGAACCGCAGCCCAATTTGCTGCCGCAATGGCAGGGGTTGGGATTGCCTAACGCTTCAAAGATAGATAAGGTAATATAATCATATGAAGTACAGCGAATACGAAATACCTTCCGATTTAGTATTTAAGACTAAAGACATAATCGATATGGGCGGGCTGAAATGTTCCGCTTTGTTAAATCCTTCTGACTTTGCGGACTGCGAGGAATTTGCGGGGAAAATCAAACGGATAGAAACGAAGCTTAGTTTTTCCGTATTGTCTAAAGACATTATGGTAAACGGCGAAGTCTGCGGGAAAAGCGAGGTGGAATGTTCCCGCTGTCTGAAGGAATTTGAGAAGAGTTTTAACGAGAAGTTTAGTCAATTATATTCCACTAAATCGGAAATAATTGATATAATGTATTTAATCAGGCAAACGCTGGCACTGCTTGGCGGGATACAGAATTTGTGTTCGAAGGAGTGCAAGGGTTTGTGTCCGTATTGCGGGTGCGACAGGAACGAGGTCCAGTGCGACTGCAAGGAGCCGAGTTTTTCGCAGTTTGCCTGTTTAAAGGAAAAAATTTCAAAAAAGTAAAAGGCGTAAAAAGCGCCGATTTAAGTGAGGAAGAAGAAATGCCAAATCCAAAGAGAAAGCACACCAGATCCAGAAGAGATTTGAGGAGATCAGCCAATTCGAAATTGGAAGCGATAAACGTAATACCGTGCACCAATTGCGGAGAGATGAGACTGCCCCACAATATCTGCCCGAAATGCGGATTTTATGACGGCAAACCGGTGGTAGAAGTAAAAGCTAAGAAAGAAAAAGCCGAAGCGGCAAAATAAAAGAATATGCGTATAGCACTTGATGCTTTAGGCGGAGATTTCGGCGCGAAACCAAATGTCCTTGGCGCTTTAAAAGCCGTTGAGGATTTTGGTTTCGACGTGATATTAGTCGGCGACAGCAATTTAATCAAGCGGGAGCTTGACGCCGCGGGCGAATATGACGAGAGTAAAATATCGATAATACACGCGCCGGAATTTATAGATATGGCGGCCTCGCCCGCACGGGAGTGCCGCAGCAAGAAGAATGCCAGTATAGTGGTATGCGCCGATTTAGTCAAGACGGGCAAAGCCGACGCCATGATCTCGGCCGGAAATTCCGGCGCGACTATGGTGGCCGGCTTGTTTGGTTTAGGGCGTATAAAAGGTATAGACAGGCCTGCGATAGCTTCTCCGATGCCTACGCAGAGGGGTGTTTCGTTGGTGGTCGATGCGGGCGCAAACGCGGATTGCAAAGCGATAAATTTGCTTCAATTTGCGGTAATGGGCAGCATATACAGCAATATAGCATACGGCGTCGCCAGCCCGCTGGTTGGGCTTCTTTCGATAGGTGAAGAAGAAGGTAAAGGAAACCTGTTGGTGAAAGAAGTAACCAAGCACATAAAGAATTTGGGTATAAACTATTACGGCAACATAGAAGGCCGGGACGTCCATACGGGAATGATAGACGTAGTTGTATGCGACGGATTTGTCGGCAATATAGTATTAAAGCTGTCGGAAGGATTGTCCAAATCTCTTTTCGAGATGATAAAGAAAGAGATAAAGAAACGGCCTTTGACGATGTTGGGCGCCTTGATGGCGAAACCGGCTTTTAGGGCGATAAAGAACGAAACCAACCCCGACACTTACGGCGGAGCGCCTTTGCTTGGCGTCAACGGGCCGGTGATAATATGCCACGGCAAATCAAATGAAGTGGCGATATACAATTCGATAAGGGTGGCGGGCCGCCTAGTTCACTCCAACGCGGTAAAAGTGATAAGCGAGGCGGTAAAATCGCTGGGCCCCGTGTTTGATAAGATAAAGGAAGAAGAATAATGTTATTGGATGGAAAGACAGCCGTAATAACGGGTGCGAGCAGGGGCATAGGCTTAGGCATTGCCGAGGCTTTTTTGGCGCAAGGCGCTAAAGTTGCGATATGCGGCACCAGCGAGGGCGGGGTAAGCAAGGCCAAAGAACATCTCCAGGGGAAGTATCCTAACGGCGAGATATTGGCGCTTGCGGCGGATGTATCAAAGAGCGGCGATTGCGATAATTTTATAGCAGAGGTTATCAAACATTTTGGTAGAATAGACATATTGGTAAATAATGCCGGCATAACGCGCGACACTTTGCTTATGAGAATGAGCGAGAGCGATTGGGACGCGGTGCTTTCTGTAAATTTGAAGGGCGCATTTTTAATGAGCAAAGCTGCTGTTAAGCAGATGATAAAGCAGCGCAGCGGCAGTATAATAAATATGTCGTCGGTAGTTGGGCAAAGCGGCAATGCGGCGCAGGCCAATTACAGCGCGTCGAAGGCGGGCCTGATAGGCTTGACGAAATCTCTGGCGAAGGAATTGGCATCTAGAAATATAAGGGTAAACGCGATAGCGCCGGGCTTTGTCAAGACGGAAATGACTGAAGTATTAAAAGAGGAACTGCGGGACGCCATATTGCAGAGTATACCTCTAAAGAGATTTGCAGAAGTAAAAGATATCGCCGATGCGGCGGTATTTCTAGCCTCAGAAAATGCAGGCTACATAACCGGACAAGTATTGGCGGTTAACGGCGGATTATACATATAATAAAAGTTTTCTGTTTAAAACGGAGGAAAAAATGGACGCAAAGAACATAGAAGAAAGAGTAAAAAATATCATTGTAGAGCAGCTTAGGGTTGAGCCGGATCAGGTAAAACCGGAAGCTCAGTTCGTCAATGACTTGGGTGCGGATTCTTTGGATACGGTAGAACTTATCATGGCGCTTGAAGAGGAGTTTGACATTGAAATTCCCGACGAGCAGGCCGAGAAGATAAAGACCGTAGGCGAAGCCTTGGAACACATCAAAGCCAAAGCCGCGAAATAAGTGTTTGTCGATTTAGAGAAAGTATTAGGATATACTTTCACGGACAAGAATATTTTAAGGGAAGCGCTCACTCACAAGTCGTACGCGGCCGAATATAGGCACAATAAAGATAACGAACGGCTTGAATTCTTGGGCGACAGCGTACTAGGCTTGGTAGTAGCGGCCTATTTATACAAATTGCTGGACGCAAAAGAAGAGGGAGTGCTTTCCAAGATAAAGGCCAATTTGGTTTCCAGGCGTAACTTATACTTTTGGGGTTTAGAGCTTAAGCTGGGCGAATATATGTTTTTGGGCCAAGGCGAAATCGCCAGCGGAGGCAGGGAACGGCAGAGTATATTATCAAACGCGATGGAAGCGGTTGTAGGGGCCGTTTATCTCGACGGGGGATTTGAAGCCGCTAAGGGATTGATACTAAAGTGGCTTAAGACCCAAAAGATAGAAGCCGACGGCGGAGATTATAAGAGTATTTTGCAGGAGTATCTGCAAAAGCGAGGCAAAGGCGCGCCCGAATACGAGGTTGTGTCGACCGTCGGGCCGGAACACGATAAAACTTTTACCGTTATGGTAACTTTACTGGGCCGGGAACTGGGCAGAGGCAAAGGCCATAACAAGAAAGCGGCGCAGCAGGCGGCGGCGAAAGAGGCTTTGGCATATTATAATGCTTTGGGTAAAAAGCAACAGTAAGGCCGAGCGACAAAAGGGGAAAAAAATGAAGAAGCCTGATTTTAAATTAGTACTTAGCGGATTACTCATCTTACCGTTATTACTGCTTACCATATATACCTTTAGGTCGGGGGCTTCCGACAAGAAAGGAAAAATAAAAATTTCGAGTTTAAAATTATCCTCTCCGCAGGATCTCCCTGACGAAATAGCGTCCTATTTGGAAGAGGGGGATTATGAGACGGCTCTTATCAGGATAGAGGAGGATTTAAGAGATCCGGACATACCGACTTCAAAGGGCGTTCCTTTGATAGTTATGGCTACGGAAAAGGACAATTACGAGATAGCCGCCTTGATAGCAAGTTTAGGCGCCGATGTTAATATGCGTGATGAGCGCACGAATGAGACAGCGATAATCAAAGCGGCGCGTAACAATAATGCCAATATGATAAGGATGCTTCTTTCTGCCGGTGCCGATATAAACGCGCAAAGCCGCAGAGGTGTAAGCGCTTTGAGCGAAAGCATAAATAACAAGAATAAGGATATAATGGAATTTCTTACGGCTAACGGTGCAAGGACTGGCGCTACTTTCGATAATTTAATGCGTTATGCCTACGAAAAAAACAATGTCGGCGTAAGCGCGATGCTGAGAATAGGCGTAGATCCAAAACAAAAGGACGCCAACGGCAATACTGCTTTAATGGTAGCCACTTCGCGGGGAGATATGCAAAGTTTTAAAGATTTGGTGGCTTACGGTTCGGATATCAATGCCCAAAATAAGCAGGGAATGACACCTCTTTTGTACGCTTTAAGGGCGAATAACCGAGATATGGTTAAAGAAATAGTAAGCATAGAAAATACCGATGTAAACATTTGCAATGTATTGGGGCAATGTCCTTTATATTGGGCTGCGTATATGGGGGACGATATCGTAGTAAACGCGCTTTTGACATTGGGTGCGGACTACAATAAGAAAACGACAAACAATCAAACGGCATTAGATATAGCGCGTTTGAACAACAGAACGGAAGTAGTGAAGGTAATAGAAGATTTTATCAAGTATAAGAATATGCCTCGCGACAAATCCGGCAAAGTGATAATAGACAAAAACGCGATAACTCAGGACCTTAGAAAGAAAATGGACGAAGATATGGCCAAGAAGCAGGCTGGAGCTGCGGCGCAAGCCGCCAAGGCGGGTATGCCGAGCGGAAATACGAAATCCGTTGCCAATCCTCAGACGAGCCAACAATCTACCGCCATTTCAGCCGCGGCCGGCGCTTTACCGCAAGGTTTTGATATGGACAGCATTACAAAAATGATGCAGCAGCAGGGCGTAAATCCGGCGGCGGTTCAAGCGATGCAGCAGGCTCAGAATGCTTCTGCGGGAGTATCGGAGCAGGCTTCACAAAGCGGGGATAGTTCCACCCGGTCAAAATTTAAGCCAAAGAGGATAAACCAAAAAAGGGTTATTAAAACAAAAATAAATAAACTGGAAACCCATTCACTATAAAAGATAGTATAAACTGCGAAAGATAGGATAAAACATTTAGTCAAAATCGGGCCTGCTTTTGGAAAAGACAAGGCCCGATTTTTTTTGTTTATAATCTTAAGCATTGAACTGAAATTTTTTGGAATCAAATGGACTTAAAATATTTTAGATTTTACGAGACAAATCAGCCTAAATGGCAGCGGATAAAATAAACGGGAAATAAGACGTAAAATAATGTTGAAAAAAGGGGGTATTTCTTGTATACTAATAGTAGGGTTCTTGTATTCGTATGTCTTTTTTACGGCTGATCTACGTCGTGCAAGGCCCTTTATGCTTTTGTTTATTTTTAATTAAAAGAGAGTTTTATGAATAAATATTCAAAGGAATTATATAACTTCTTAAGCAGTATCTGGAAGTCCTTTGCGGTCGGGCTGTGTAGTCAGACCGATAAAGAGAAATCCGTATGGGCTGCAACGCCCGTACGCGCTTTTGGGCGCGGATTCACGTTGGTTGAACTGCTTGTAGTGGTGCTTGTTATCGGCATATTGGCAGCGATAGCATTGCCCGTCTACAACCGTTCCGTCCAAAAGAGCAGGATGAGCGATGCTCTTAACGTGCTGGACATAGCGGCGTCTAAGCAGCAGGCAAACTATGTAGCGGGAGAGGGATATGCGTCTAGCTTCAATGATTTGGATCTACCCGTACAAGGCTTGACCGGCAATATAGAGAGCAGTATGCAAGGTGTAAAAGCGGGTAACTTTACGTATACATTGCAGAACACCTGCGTAGTGGCGTCTCGTCCTGAAGATGATGTAACTATATACAGGAACTTCAATACGGATGAAACCGGCTGCAGCGGCGAGGGGTGTAAGCTGCTGGACGGAATAGTTTCGAATGTGCCAATAGGGTGTAGCGAGTATGCCTCGGAAGAGGAAGAGGCTTCCGCGATAACACCGCCTTCTGTGATAAGCTGTTCTTTCGACAAATGTTTGAGCGATGCCGGGACTTGTATAAGCACAAACAGTACTTGTATACAAGGCCGCATAATAACGCAGTCCTGCGGTAATGGCGGCGTCCAAATGAAGAAATGTTTGGAAGGCTGCCCGAACTATTGGAGCGAATGGAGCGATTGTATAAACCAGACTTGTAGGGAGTCAGAGCGTCCCGCTTCCGTAGACAGAGCAGGGTGCGGATATTGTGCAAACGGCACTACCTACAAAGGGGTAAGAACCAGAAGCGTAACGTGTAATACCTCCACGGGCCAATGGACAACGGGTTCGTGGTCTTCTTGCGTAGATGAGAATACTTGCGCGGAAGCGGACTGCAGCGAAACAAATTCGTGCGAATGTTCCCAGGCGTCCAAGCCGAGCGTAACGGTAGGCTGCGGTACAAAATGCAGCAACGGCCAATATATGGGCATTCAAACCAGGACGGTGACTTGTAACCAGTCTACTGGCGAGTGGTATGTTTCTTCCACGGGCGAATGTGCCAGCAACTATTCCTGCTGTCCGGGTGAAACCTCAACGGTTGGTTGCTTGTGGGGTGTTACGAAAACATGTCAGGCCAACGGACAATGGGGCGAATGTAATTATAAACTCTGTACCGGCAAAGAGCCTGAATCACAGAGAGAATGCGCCGATGCGGATAATATAAGAACTTGCGGTATGCAAGTGCGCAGTGTAGATTGCGATTTATCAAAAGGGGAGTATGTAACCGGCGAGTGGACCGGTACTTGTACGGCTCCTAAATATAATAAAGTTCCCGAGACGGTCCAATTCTGCGGAACTTGCGGCAGCCAAACGAGAACCTGTCAGAAGACTTGTGACGGGCTTGGTCAATGCGAGAATTGGCTTGCGTGTACGGAAGTTCCAGTACCGCCTACAAGCCAGCCTAATTCTCAATACTGTTCTTATCACGGAACGAAGAACAGCCCTGAGGTCTGCGATGGAAAACCGACTCCTTCTTACAGTGTAGATTTTGAGAACACCGGTACTTGTGACTGTTATACCTATTTCTATGGTCCTACTTGCGGGACGGAGTGTTCTTTGCCGGGTATGTATTGGAATACCGGCAACTGCGAAACGTGTACTAATAAGACGGTCGGCAAGTATTGGACCGGCAACGGTATCACGTCCGCGATATGCCCCGACGCCACCTGTACCAATAAACCTATAGGTTACTACTGGACGGGCCACGGCGGTACCGGGTCGACTTGCTCCGTATTGAAATGTACCAATGCGGTGATAGGTCAATACTATACGAGTTTCAGCAAAACCGCGAAAACGACAGGTTGGATAGAAGGAACTTCCCCGACCGGTTGTTCTGTCGCGGCATGTACCAATAAACCTTACGGTTATTATTGGACCAGCGGCGGTGGCGTAACCGCTACCAGCTGTGCCAATAGCGCGTGTACAAACAAACCCGTAGGCAAATACTGGAGCGGCCACGGCGGCACTTCGGCTACGTGTCCTACGGCGGATTGTACCAATGCCGATATTGGCGAATACTATACTTCTTTCAGCCAAAGCGCTAAAGATTCATCTTCGGCAAAAGGGACCTCACCGGTAGGTTGTTCTGTCGGTACGTGTACCAATACGGTGCCTGGTAAATATTGGACGACCAGCGGTGGTACTTCCTCAACAGGTTGTGCAAATGCCGATTGTACCAATACGGTAGCCACGGGTAAATACTACAGCGGCCACGGCGGTACTTCCGCCACGGGCTGTGCGGTATCGGATTGTACCAATAAACCTACGGGTTATTACTGGACGGGCAAAGGCAACCCCGGCGATGCGGATTCCTGCCCTACGGCGCAATGTACCAATACGACAGCCGGTCAATATTGGACTGGTTTTGGTAATACTTCATCGACTTGTCCGTCTGCTTCCTGCACGAACAAGACGGTCGGCAAATACTGGAACGGCCATGGCGGTACGGTATCGACCGGATGTAGCGAGGCCAACTGTACCAATACGGTAGCCGCGGGTAAATACTACAGCGGCCACGGCGGTAATTCGGCTACGGGCTGTGCTATATCGTCTTGTACCAATAAACCTACGGGTTATTACTGGACGGGCAAAGGTAACCCCGGCGATGCGGATTCCTGCCCTACGGCAAAATGTACAAATACGACGGCGGGCAAATATTGGACGAGCCACGGCGGCACTTCCGCTACGGGCTGTACGAACGCCGATTGTACCAATACGGTAGCTACGGGTAAATACTACAGCGGCCACGGCGGCACTTCCGCTACGGGCTGTGCGGTATCGTCTTGTACCAATAAACCTACGGGTTACTACTGGACGGGTAAAGGCAATCCCGGTGACGCGGATTCCTGCCCTACGGCGAAATGTACTAATACTACGGTCGGACAGTATTGGACTGGCTTTGGTAATACTTCATCGACTTGTCCGTCTGCTTCCTGCACGAACAGAACGATCGGCAAATATTGGACGGGCCACGGCGGCACTTCCGCCAAGGGCTGTGCGGAAAAAGCTTGTACCAATACTACGGCGGGCAAATACTGGACGAGCCACGGCGGCACTTCGGCTAGGGGCTGTACAAACGCCGATTGTACCAATACGGTAGCTACGGGTAAATATTACAGCGGCCACGGTGGCACTTCCGCCAATGGTTGTGCGGTATCGTCTTGTACCAATAAACCTACGGGTTACTACTGGACGGGTAAAGGCAATCCCGGCGATGCGGATTCCTGCCCTACGGCGAAATGTACCAATACGACAGCCGGTCAATACTGGACTGGTTTTGGTAATACATCGTCCAGCTGTCCGTCTGCTTCCTGCACGAATAAGACGGTCGGCAAATATTGGACGGGCCACGGCGGCACTTCTGCCACGGGCTGTGCGGAAGCGGCTTGTACGAGGAAACCTTCCAAGTCTTATTTCAGCGGTCACGGCGGTGCTTCAAACAGCTGTGCGTATACGTGTATCAAAGGTTATACGCGTTCAGGTGATTCTTGTGTATCCGATACGTCAGTAGCGGCTACCTGCCCGAGCGGTTATTCCGGTTCCGCTACCAAGAGAACGGTTATAACCAGCAGCCTCAGCGGCGATACGACGAAAATCACTTACGATTACAGCAAGTGCTATCGCAACGATTCCACGGCGGAAACAAGTTCTGTTTCCTGCCCGAGCGGATATCCCAGCGGCAGTGCTACGAAGAGCCTCTATTACAGATATTACTGCACCGATACGGCCCAGACGAAGGCTGGCACCTGTTCTGCCGAGAGAAAAGACGTAGCCTGGAAGACGAACTATAATTACTCCAACTGCTACAAGGATACGGGCGGAACGGCTTGCTCGACTTACAGCAGCACATTTAATAAAGGTACGACCACCAAGAGAGAATGGTCGAACACGAAAGGCAATGGCGTAAGACTTACGCAGTGGCCTTCGGTAGCAACGCAATGCTACTATGACACCACTAAGAATTGTTCCGAATACAGCAGCACCTATGACTTGGGTACCGCTAACAGGAGATACTATGCGGGCGGAACGAATTCTTGGACGAATGCGACTTCAAGCTGTTACTACTTATCCTATCCGACGACGAGCGGCCAGGCGTGCCCGAGCGGATACAGCGGCAGCTCGATCAGAAAGGATACGGTAAAAGTATTTGCCAGCGGATCTAAGACTACTACGAGCAGCTCCTATAATTTGACGGGCTGTTATAAGAATGTACTTGGTACAGCGGCGGCGTGTTCGCAGACTGCCAGCTATAAGTCAGGTACTGCCAGCGGCAACTTGGCTGGTACGAAGTATACGTGTACCAATACGGCTGCCTCGTCGACTTCCAGCTGCAGTACGACCACGAGCACAATCGCTTCAAGTGCGAACTATCGGAATTGTTATTATGATACTTCGTCTACGACAAGCGGATATGGGTGCCCGAGCGGATATAGCGGCAGTTCGAAAAAGACGGTTACGACGAGACATTATGCCAATACGTCTGGAACGGCGGATAGAACAACCTCCACTGTGTCCACGAGGTATAACTTGACGGGTTGTTATAAAAATGTAGCCGGTACGGCGGCGGCGTGTTCGCAGACTGCCAGCTATAAGTCAGGCACTGCCAGCGGTAATTTGACTGGTACTAAGTATACGTGTACCAATACGGCTGCCACATCGACCTCTAGCTGCAGCGCGAGCACGAGTTCAATAGCGTCTACGGCGAATTATCAGAAGTGCTACTATGATACTTCGTCAACGGCAAGCAATCAGGCATGCCCGAGCGGTTATACCAGCGGTGGCAGTGTGGCGACAAAGACGACTACGACGAGGCATTATGCCAACACCGCAGGTACGGCGGACAGGACAACGTCAACTGTATCTACGACGTATAACTATAACAGCTGCTATGCGTACACTACTGGATCTTCCTGCCCGAGCGGATACAGCGGCAGTTCCAAGAAGTATACGTATTATAGCGGCTCGGTATACTATGACTTAAGAGGTTGTTACAAGAATGTAACCGGCGCGGCTGCATCTTGCTCCAATACGAGCCGTTACAAGTCCGGTACTGCCAGCGGTAATTTAGCCGGTAAGAAATACACTTGTACCGATAGTTGGACATCAAACTATAGAAGTTGTTCTACCTCTACGAGCACGATAGCGTCTACGGCGAATTATCAGAATTGTTACTATGATACCTCGTCGACGGCAAGCAATCAGGCATGCCCGAGCGGTTATACCAGCGGTGGCAGTGTGGCGACAAAGACGACTACGACGAGGCATTATGCCAACACCGCAGGTACGGCGGACAGGACAACGTCAACTGTATCTACGACGTATAACTATAACAGCTGCTATGCGTACACTACTGGATCTTCCTGCCCGAGCGGATACAGCGGCAGTTCCAAGAAGTATACGTATTATAGCGGCTCGGTATACTATGACTTAAGAGGTTGTTACAAGAATGTAACCGGCGCGGCTGCATCTTGCTCCAATACGAGCCGTTACAAGTCCGGTACTGCCAGCGGTAATTTAGCCGGTAAGAAATACACTTGTACCGATAGTTGGACATCAAACTATAGAAGTTGTTCTACCTCTACGAGCACGATAGCGTCTACGGCGAATTATCAGAAGTGCTACTATGATTCTTCGTCGACAAGCGGCAGTCAGGCATGCCCGAGCGGTTATACCAGCGGCGGCAGTGTGGCGACAAAGACGACTACGACGAGACATTATGCCAACACCGCAGGTACGGCGGATAGGACAACGTCAACTGTATCAACTAAGTATAACTACTCAAGCTGTTACAAAACGGCAACGGCTAGCAGCCAAGCGTGCCCGAGCGGTTATACCAGCGGCGGCAGTGTAGGCGTAAAGAGTTATAGAGTATATTGCGGTAATACGGCGACGTCAACTTACGGCAGCTGTGGAACCACTACGGATAAGAATATTACTTATAATTATTCCAGCTGCTATAAGACTGCCTCGGCTAGTAGCCAAGCGTGCCCGAGCGGTTATACCAGCGGCGGAAGCGTAGGCGTAAAGAATTACAGACTCTATTGCAGCAATACGGCTACGTCAACTTATGGCAGTTGCGGAAATACGACTACAAAGAATGTTACTTATAATTATTACAATTGCTATAAGACGGCTTCGGCAAGTGGTCAAGCATGTCCGAGCGGTTATACCAGCGGCGGAAGCGTAGGTAAAAAGACGTACAAAGTTTATTGTGGCAATACGGCGACTTCAACTTACGGCAGCTGCGGAACGACAAGAACGAGTAATGTAACTTATAATTACTCCAGCTGCTATAAGACTGCCTCGGCTAGTAGCCAAGCGTGCCCGAGCGGTTATACGGCAGGCGGCAACTTGGCCGTGAAGAATTATAGGCTCTATTGCGGCAATACGGCGACGTCAACTTACGGCAGCTGTGGAAGTACGACGCAAAAGAATGTGACATATGATTACTCCAGCTGTTTTGATAAAGGGACCTGCAATACTAAGGTCGGTTCCGGCTATTGCGGTACGGCTACAAAGAAATATGGCGCTAGTTCTTACAGCGGTTGTTCTGCTTGTTTATGTTCGATAGGAACGGTTGTTTATGACACCAATACACAGGGAACCGCTTGTACGGCACCTAAATATAAGGCAAAACGCTTCTGTTGGGACGGTTCTTGGACAAGTTGGAGTTCTTGTTCCAGTTCTCCCAGTGCTCCGATTTGCCCCAAATTGGCCATAGTAGGAACATTATAAAATTCAAAAATGGGCGGGATTTAATCCCGCCCATTTTTTTATGTTTGAAAAGATAATAAGACAAAAACTATTTATTTCTCTGTTAAAAATATTCCTCTCACATAATTAAAAATATTGCCTTTAGGTATTTCTCTTAGGTTTGATTGGAATCTCATTTCCTTTAATTTATTAAAATCTTATTCAATATTATTAAGAATTACTTTAGCCATAACATAATGTAATATCCCTAAACTTGTTTATATTTGGCGTAGATTGTTAGTTGCCTGAATAATCTAAAATCCCTGTAAATAAGGATAGATGCGTTTCTTCACTCCAGCCCAATAAAAAATATATATATTTCTTTAAATCCTTCAAAATAAGGCAATATAGAGAAAAGAAGAAGGGGAAAAGGATTATGGAAGAAAGATATTAAAGCAGTCAAATCAAATTAAGTTGACAATCTTATTGCAATAGAAACCCATCAAAATCGCGGGGCGGCGGTGTATAGTTGGGAATTTATTTTTGAGGCAATGAGTAAAAGAAATCCGATAATTTATTTCTGACGTATGTCTTTTAATTCCGTACCGGTGTAATAGTGTTTGAGTATTTGCTCGTAATCTTGCCCTGCTTCGGCCCGTCCGCCGCTGCCAGTTTGGCAGAGCCCGACGCCGTGTCCCCAGCCTCCGCCATAAAAGATAAAGGATTTTACTTTGCCCTTTTCATAATTGGGCTGCACCATAAAATAGGTGCTTCTTAATAATCCTAAAGCCAAATATTTCTTTATTTCGTGTTCTTTGGTAAGGGTAAGAGTGCCTTTGGTACCGATAATTTTTACTCCGTTGACATAGCCGGAACGCCCCCTGTTTAAAGGTACAATAGCTTTTATAGAACCAATTTTCTTTTTTCGGTTGATTATGATTCTAAGGCGTGATTCGTCTATATATCTTGTCCAGCGGAAGGCCGCAGGGCTTACATTGTTGAAATATCGGCTGTATGCTTGATGCGGCTGCTGCAATAGCTCCTTAAAGTGATAGGGCTGCAGGTTATCTTCATTGAAGTCTTTATAGTCCGATACCGGCTGGAGATAATCGTGCGGGAACCAGCCCGCCTCCTTGCTGCTTTGAGTATATCCTCCGCAATTTGAAGAAAATACCGCTTCTATGGGTTTGCCTTTGTACGTAATTACTTTGCCCATAGTCGCTTCTACCGCGGCGTTTGTGCGCTCTCTTTCCGCTTTTACGCCGCCGTATACTTGGCAGTTCTGAGTATCGCATACGTCATAGCCCCAGCGTTTGTGCTTGCCTAAGGCTTTTATCGCGTAAGTTCTGGCTATTACGGCTTGGACTTTTAGGGCTTCTATGGGGAAGGTGCTGGGCATTTCCGAGGCTATTACCCCAAATACGTATTCTTCTATATTGACATGGTTAATTATTATAAAGCCGTTTATCGATTTATTATATACAAACTCTATATAGCCGCGGTATTCCTTTGTTTCCCGCCCGGCCCATGTGGTGCCGTGCCCTACAAGCATATTCTTGAGTATGGTGGTATGGCCGGCTTCGTTGGTGGAATCCTGCATGATTTTTATTCTGTCGCCTTGAAAAGCAGTCTTTTGTCCACTTGGCGATATTAAATAGGCCTTGCCGTTTATTATCTCTACCGTCCAAAATTTATTGTTAGTGCCTCTTTTTATCACTTTTCCGTTTTTATTTTCGGCCCGGAATCTGTGCGAAGTGGAAAATTGCACCCGCTTTACTGGTGCGGGTGCGCCATTTATCTTAGCGCCCAATCCTACCCGTATTTCTGGAATGTTCCCGTGGAATGAAGCTGGTTTTTTTACTATCGTGTGTGCTTTTGGCGTTTCGGGAATGCTTAAAATATTGATATGTTCTTTTGGGGCGAAATCCTTAAGTTTCTCCAGAGATTCTTTTACTTTATCGTCGGAAGAGTCCGCCGCCTGTACACTTGAATAATTGCTGTAAGCCTCTTTATAACGTTTAAGCTTTACCATCATATCGCCGTAGCGTTCTTTGGCTTCTATAAATTGCGAATCGTATTTTATTACTTTTTTGTAATGATCCGCCGCTTTGCGGTATTGCTTCTTTTGGGAATATAATTCGCCCAACATAAAATTCGCCAAGGCCGTATGCTGATCGCCTGCGGCGGCTTGTTTTAAATTGATTTCGGCCAAATCATATTGCCCCATACCCATCTGCGCACGCGCCAAACTGATGTAATAAAATGCCGTTTTATTATTATTTTCATTAAGGCGCGCAAATACATTTTCCGCGTTAAGATAATAGCCCGCGGCCAAATAGGCTTCGCCGGCGAACTCTAAAACTTCGCTGTCGAGCGGGAATTTTTTCAGCGCTATGCTTACGGTGTCTACGGCCAATCTGGTTTCGCCCAGTTCCAAGGCTATATATACGGCGTTAAGGAAAGAATCCCTATCCCCGGTTTCTTTGGATATTTTTATGAACTTTTCCAGGGCTTCTTCCTGCTTGAAGTTAAAATACAAATCCGCCGCTTCTTTTATGTCTTGCTGATTGGCTTTGAGCGGTATCGTCAGAAACAAAATTAACAGTAGTGTAATAAATCTTTGCATTTATTATAATTATACTATTATGAGAGAGATACCTAAATGGCTAAAAGATATGGTGGCTAAAAATAAAGCCGCTTATCATACTTCAGCCGCTAGAATAATAGAGAAAAGTTTAAACTTGAATTTACTGCCAACCGTCTGCCAAGAAGCGCGTTGCCCGAACAGGGGGGAATGTTTCTGCCATGGCGAGGCTACCATAATGATACTGGGCAGTTTATGCACTCGTGCATGTAAATATTGCGCTGTAAGCAAAGCAAAGCCGCTGCCGCCTTCGAAAGAAGAGCCTTTGCGTGCGGCGGAACTTGTAAAAATGCAGAAAATTAAATATTTGGTTCTCACTATGCCTACCCGCGACGATTTGCCCGATGGCGGGGCGCAGCATATAGCCTCCGTAGTCGGAGAAATAAAAAAACAAAATCCACTTTGCCTGGTGGAGCCGCTTATCTCGGATTTGGGGGGGAAGTTTGAGTTCCTGCCCGTGATAATAGAAAGCGGTTTGGACGTTTTGGGGCATAATATTGAAACAGTTCCATCTCTATTTAAAGAGGTTCGGCCGGGGGCTTCTTACGAAAGGTCTTTGGCTTTGCTTAAAAAAGCGAAAGAGATTAAACCCTCCTTGATAACGAAAAGCGGCCTTATGGTCGGCCTCGGCGAAAGCGACGAAGAACTGAAAAGAGTTTTTAAAGACTTGCGCGGCGTCGGTGTAGATTTGTTGACTTTGGGGCAGTATCTTGCCCCAAGCGCGGAGCATTATCCCGTACAAACCTATCCGGAGCAATCTTGGTACGACGCTATGAAAGATTATTGCCTTTCAATAGGATTCAAGGGTGTTATGGCTGGCCCGTTGGTAAGGAGTTCTTTCAGAGCGGCATCTTTGTATGAGGAATGTAGATAAAACGATATCGATAAAATAAAAACCCGTCTGTTTAAGACGGGTTTTTTTGTTTTTTCTTAAATTCTTCAAGAAGTTTATTCCACGATATATATGCTGTCGGTATTTTGTTTGCCCAAGGTGGAACATATCTTCTTGTCGTTTTTGGCGTCTGTGCCTATGGTGCATAGAATGTGGTCTTCGGTATAATTGCCGGATATTGTATATGTGTAGGATGAACCCGAAGTATGCGTCGCGGATACGGAGGACTCTCCTAAAGCATAAGAGAAGTTATCCGTAGTTGCCGCCGCGCCGCTTACGTTTACGTTTCTGCCGGAAATATCAAAGTCCAAATCTGTAAACGAAGTAGCATAAGAACCATTATTTTCATAATACTGTTGCTGTGCGGCTACCGTATTGGATATTATCCTTATCGCTTCCAGCGCTTTTCCCTTTTCCACGGAGGTTAAATACGACGGATACGCCATCGCCGCTAAACCCGCTATCAATAGAACTACGACCATCACTTCCAAAAGCGACATTCCTTTTTTGTTCAATTTTTTCATATTACCCTCTCTTTTGCAATTTGCTTATATCGGCTACGGTTCCAGTCAATATCCCGTTTATCCTGCCAAGCATATTTATTCTGTTATGTCTGATTTTTTCATCTTCCGCGTTTACCATAACTTTATCAAAGAAGCTGTTTAAAGGCAACTCGAACGCGGCCAAAGCCTTTAATATGGCGCAATAGCCTTCAGTGGTATCCAAGCCCAATTTGGGGGCTATTTGCGCTTCTATTTCAGTTAAGGCCTTAAATAGATTTTTTTCCTCCTCGCATTCAAAAATGGATGCGTCTATTTCGCCCGTTTGCGCCAACTGCCCTTTCTTTAGGATATTTCCAACTCTTTTGGCCGATTGTCCGACGCTTGCCAGACTTTCACTGTTGCGGTATTGCTTTAACGCTTCCGCGGCCGCCAAAAGGCTTGTGGGCGATTTGTCCGTATTGCGCAATGCCGCTATTTCGTCTTGTGTGGAGCCTTGCGCCTCAAGTATATTGGCCAAACGCTGCCATAGGAAATCTTCCAACTCCGCCGCGTGTTCGTTGGCGCGGGGGAGAAGTTCGTCGGCCATAGCCACTATTTCCTTAATGGAAATATCAAAATTATTTTCCGCTATTATCCTTACCGCACCCATGGCTTGTCTTCTTAAGGCGTAAGGATCCTCGCTTCCGCTCGGTATTTGTCCCATGGCGAAATTAGCCGCCAAAGAATCCATCTTACCCGCCAAAGATACCACGGAGCCTTCTATCGTAAAGGGCAAGGCAGAGGAAGCCGTCAGCGGATAGTAGAACTCTCCCATCGCTTTGGCAGAGTGCTTGTTCTTACCCGTTTTTTCGGCGTATACGCCGCCCATATATCCTTGCAGTTCGCTAAATTCGTAAACGACGCCGCCGGTCAAATCGGCATAGGCGTAATGGGCCGCTTCCTTTATGGCGGCTTTCTCTTCCTGCTTGAGGTTTAACTTATCGGCTATTTTGCAGGCCAGTTTTTCCACCCGTTCGCTCTTTTCGAGCATATTGCCCATACCGTCTATAAAGTTGACGCCGGCAAGTTTATTGCGCATGGCGTCAAGCCCGGTTTTGAGGTCATTCTCGTAAAAGAATACTGCATCGGTAAATCTGGCAGTCATTACGTTCTTAAAACCAGTTCTGACCTCGTTCTGATTGTCGCTTACTCCGTCGCGCACCGCGATAAAATGCGGTTGCAGTTCACCGTCCTCGTTTACCACGGGGAACATTCTTAACTGCGTCTTTAATACGGTGGTAATCAATTCGCGCGGCAAGGTTAAAAAGCGTATATCCATATCGCCGCTTAAAGCTACGGGGTGTTCCGTAAAAGAAAGCGTTTCGGTAATTAAAGACTCGTCCAAATCCGCCTTATAGCCCAAAGCCGCC
This sequence comes from Candidatus Proelusimicrobium volucris, assembly GCF_959605025.1. NCBI lineage: Bacteria > Pseudomonadati > Elusimicrobiota > Elusimicrobia > Elusimicrobiales > Elusimicrobiaceae > Candidatus Proelusimicrobium > Candidatus Proelusimicrobium volucris. The sequence continues at coordinate 52,686 of NZ_CAUHCY010000003.1, forward strand.
GCGCAGGCCTCGACGGTTTTTATCAAAGCGTGTCTGCGTTCTTCTATATCGGCCAATATCGGCTGGGGCTGATTTTTCAAAGTTTCCGTATAGTCTTGCGGGGTGTTTATGCGAATGGGTTTTCTGCCGAAAGATATTAAAGGATAGGTGTTTCTTCCGGATTTGACGCCCGCCAGCTCGAACTTTACCACTTTATCGCCGTATAAAGCCAAGAGGCTCCTTATCGGTCTTGCGAAATGAAATCCGCTCTCCTCCCAAACCATATTCTTGGGGAAGTTTAGGCTCTTTATTATTTCCGTGAATACCGCAGGCAAAAGTTTTTGGGTTTTCTCGCCTTTTATTTTCACCTTTGCGAAAATGAAAGGCCCCTTATCCGTCTCTACTGTTACGAGTTGGGAGGGCTTTAAGCCGTTCTTGGCCGCGAATCCCGCCGCTTGGGGGGTATAATTGCCGCTTTCGTCTTTAAGCAACTTCGCGGGCGGCCCTTTGACTTCTTTTTGTATATCTTCGGCAACGGAAGCCAAATCGGTAATTTCCAATACAAGTTTACGATAGGTTCCGAAAGTCCTCAAGGATACATATTTGAGGCGATGTTCCCGTAAAATGGCCGCGGCATTGTTCTTTAACTGTTCCAAAGTCGGCAACAGAAAGCGCGCCGGCAGATGTTCCGTTCCTATTTCTAAAAGTGCATTGTTCATAAATTTTCTTCCTTCCCTTCTGCGGCTTTTATGTATTGCGCCGCGCAGAGTTTGGCCAAACCTCTGATTTTGGCGATAATGTTAGTCCTGTCCGAAACAGAAATCGCTCCGCGCGCTTCCAAAGTATTAAAATAATGCGATACCTTCATCGCGCAGTCATATGCGGGCAGGTATAATCCCTTTTTGCAGAGTTTTTTACATTCTTCTTCGTTTTCCAAGACATAACGCCTTAAATTTTCTACGTCCGCTTCCTCAAAATTGTAGTGGGAGAACTGCCTTTCGCTCTCTTTTACCAATTCGCCGTAGGTGGTGTCGTCGTTCCACATAATGTCGAATATGGTATTCTTTTTCTGGCAGTACATTGCGATACGCTCAAGACCATAGGTTATTTCCGCTGTGATGGGTTTTAAAGTGTAGCCCGCCATAATTTGGAAATAGGTAAATTGAGTAATTTCCATACCGTCAAGCCATATCTCCCAGCCGACGCCGCTGGCACCCAAAGTGGGGGACTGCCAATCGTCCTCTATCCAGCGTACGTCGTGCAGTTTTGGGTCAAGGCCGAGGACTTTAAGGGAATTTAAATATAATTCCTGTACATTTTCCGGCGCGGGTTTTAAAATTACCTGAAATTGATAATATTTGCCCAGCCTGTTCGGATTTTCGCCGTATCTGCCGTCGGCCGGCCTTCTGCACGGTTCCACGTAACAAGCTTTAGTCGGCTTGCTCGTAAGCGAGCCGAAAAAGGTCGCGGGGTTAAAAGTGCCGGCGCCCTTTTCAACATCATAAGGTTGTACGACTATACAGCCTTGCTTCTTCCAATAGGTCTGAAGTTCATGTATTATATCTTGGAAATTCATATATACAATTATAGTAAATTTGCCTTTCTCCTGCTTGTTTGCCGCTAAAACCCTAAAAGCTCTTTTAAAGCCCGGTGCTTTTTAAAAATAACTATTGCTATATCGCTGTTTTTTTAGGATTGACAAACTATTTTTTAACCAAGTTTTAGCTTTTTTAATAGATAAAAATTTTCGTAGAACAAAAAATATCGTCGATATATTAAAAATTTGTTGCTTTTGCCTTTTTATGCTATAATAAATTATGTTAGCTTTAGCTAACTTTTAAATCAGATTATAAACTGTTTGGAGGTTTCAATGAAAGTAAAGACGTTTTTTGTAGCGCTATGCTGTTTAGCTGCGGCGGGTGCGGCTTATTGCGCGGATATGGCGGCATTATATAAAAAGGCTTCAGCCTCTTTGAAGGGCGAAGAAAATTTTTTTGGCAGTGAGTTAGCCTCAGCTAACTTTATGGATAAACTTAATAATCTATATTATGCTTCCGATTATGTTAATTCTTCGGAATATTCAGAATTGGCATCTTTGAGAGCTGAGGAACTGAACGGAAGAATAATCAAGGAATTAAAGTCGGTGGATTTTGAAGAAGCTATTAAAACTGTTAAAGCCGATACGGAAGTAGCGCCTTTGCCCAAGACGATAGGGGGCGGCAAATTGGCCGGCATAAAAGTAAGGCGCTGGTTTGAGACTTCACGCAAAGCCGAATCCGAAATTAAAGCCAAACGAGCAATATTAAATGGACTAAAGAAAGATTTTTACGGATACGAGAAACGTTTTTCCTCTTTAAATAAAGATTTAAAGATTAAATTTTATATATCCCTTAGGCGTATGATTAAGCACATAAATGACGGCGGCTATTCTTCCGCGAAGAAGGTTGGCGATTATATAAACAGATATATTATAAGGTAGATAAAAATTTCTCCTTGTAAGTTCCTCAGTTGAGGCGGAGAGTAAGCCCTCCGCCTCTTTTTTATTTTAACTATATACCACTCTTGCAAATAAATTGTTGGCTAGACATTTCAGTGGGGATATATTCTTGGGGCCTTATGGCAGTAATTGCCAGAATGGGGGAAACTCTTTGTTTTTGTTTATGCTAAAGGATAATAAAAAAGCCCGCTCTTTTGGAGCGGGCTTTAAAGCATTTGTTTAGGTTATTTAAGCAAGGCCTTTCTTGAAAGTCTTACTTTGCCGTTATTGTCGATTTCTACTACTTTTACTTCGACAATATCGCCTAAAGCGAGCACATCTTCCACTTTGTTGATTCTCTTCTTGTCAATTTCGGAAATGTGCAGCAATCCGTCTTTACCGGGCAAGAGCTCGACGAAAGCGCCGAAGGGCTGTATCGATACTACTTTGCCTTTATAGATCTGATTGACTTCCACGTCTTTTGTCAAGAGTTCTATTTCAGCCTTAGCCTGCTGCAATTTGGCGTCATTGGCGGCGGCTATCATTACTTTGCCGTCGTCGTCGATGTCGATTTTGGTGTCGGTAGCTTCGGTGATTCTCTTGATGTTCTTGCCGCCCGGGCCGATTAAAGCGCCGATTTTATCCTGCGGTATCGTCATCGTATAGATTACCGGCGCGTTCTTGGATATATTCGGTCTGGGTTCTTTAAGCGTAGATTCCATATGGTCCATAATGAAAAGCCTGCCGCGAGTCGCCTGCGCGATAGCCTTTCTCAATATGTCCAAGGATATGCCGCTGGCCAATTTGAGGTCCATCTGGAAAGCGGTGATACCTTTTCTGGAACCGGTAAGTTTAAAGTCCATATCGCCGAGGTGGTCTTCAAGGCCCATAATATCGGAAAGGACGGCGTATTTGTCGCCTTGCGTGATCAAACCCATCGCTATGCCCGAGCAGGTGCCTTTCATCGGGACGCCCGCATCGAACAACGCCAAGGAGCCGCCGCATACGCTCGCCATGGAGGAGGATCCGTTTGATTCCATAATATCGGATACCACCCTTATCGTGTAAGGGAATTCTTCCTCGCTGGGTAAAAGCGGCATTAAAGCCCTTCTGGCAAGTTCGCCGTGGCCGATTTCTCTGCGGCCGGGCGATCTGTCGGGTTTGCATTCGCCCGTGGCAAACCCAGGGAAGTTATAGTGAAGCATAAACTTCTCGTCATAGGTTTCTTCCAGGCCTTCTATCATTTGGGCATCATCGGCAGTACCTAAAGTGGCTACCGCCAAGGATTGCGTCTGTCCTCTGGTAAACAAAGCAGAGCCGTGCGCGCAGGGAAGCAAGCCCACCATGGAGCTTAAAGGCCTGATTTCTTCGGTCTTTCTGCCGTCTACGCGGACGCCTTCGTTAAGCACCATCGCTCTGGATTCCTCGTAAGCGAGCATTTCCATAGCGAAGTCGGCATAAGCCTGCCCCTGTTCCGGATAGGCTTCCAAAAGTTCGTTTTTAAAGGCTTCTTTGAGCTGGGCGATTTTCGTATCTCTGGTCTGCTTGTCGTAGAAACCGTGCAAGATGTTCTTTACTTCGGCTCTGTATTTATTGTTGGCCGTATCAAGAACGTCCTGCGGTAAGGTTTCGGCCGCGAACTCAAACTTGGGTTTGCCCACTTTTTCTCTCAAATCAAGCTGCGCTTGGCAGAGTTTCTTGATTTCGGGCTGGGCGATTTCTATCGCCTTTACAAGCGCTTCTTCTTCAACTTCGTGCGCGCCGCCTTCTACCATCATAATGCCGTCTAAAGTGCCGGCTATTACAAGGTCCATATCGGCGGTTTTGCGCTCTTCTATCGTCGGGTTGATTACGTATTGCCCGTTAATCCTGTCTACCCTGACGCCCGCTACCGGGGTTGTGAACGGTATGGAAGATATTACCGTCGCCGCGCTGGAAGCGGCTATGCTGAGTACGTCGCTGTCGTTTATCCCGTCGGCCGAAATTACCATCGCCGTTATGTTTACCTCGCAGGCGAAGCCTTCGGGGAAAAGCGGCCTCATGGAGCGGTCTATCAAGCGGGAGGACAAAGTCTCTTTCTTGCTCGGCCTTGATTCCCTCTTGAAGAACCCGCCCGGTATTTTGCCGGCCGCGTAAGTTCTTTCTTTATAGTTTACCGTAAGCGGTACGAAATCCTGAAGACCGGGTTTCTGATTCTTGTCGGAAACCGCGGCGGCGAGCACCATCGTGTCGCCAAGCCTCGCCACTACGGAGCCGTCGGATTGTTTCGCGATAAGACCGGTTTCGAACGTAATGGTCTTGCCGCCTATTTCAACGCTCAGGCTGGTTTTTGTTGTATTGGTCATCTATTATTTCCTTATTTTCAATTCTTTGGTCAACTGTTGATATTTGGCGAAATCTTTCTTCTTGAGATAGGCTAAAAGTCTTTTCCTTTGGCCTACGAGTTTTACCAAGCCTCTTTCACCGGCGAAATCCTTCGGATTGGCTTTGAGGTGGTTGGTAAGATACTGTATCCTTTCGGTTATCAACGCTATTTGTACCGACGCGCTGCCGGTATCGTTCGCGCTCTGCTGGAATTTGGAAATGATATCTTTTCTGTCTTTTACTGTTAATGCCATTATTTTGTACACTTAGATTAACGACTTCATACCGAGTGCGGGCCCGCGTTGCTTTGCCTGTTGTCTTGCTTTAAGCCCGTACCAAGCCAGAGTCTAATCTTCTCCTTTTTTTTATTATATCTTTACAGATACGCATATATTATATCATATAGAGCCGAGCTTTAAAAGCCGCCGCGTCGATTTGCCTTGGCAGAAGTTCTTCTCCCAGCACGATTGGGAATATATTTGGCTGCCTTTGTTTTCCTGTTTTGTTTTTATTCTGTAAAGACGCGCTAGATGAAAACGCTTTCCCGCATAATCCGATAATTAAAAAGCGGCGCTCTTAACTGAGTGCCGCTTTTTTAAACCCTTTGTCCGAAAAATTTATTTTACGCCGTGCATCCACCTGTTTATCGGTTTGATGAGTAGCAGCAAAAGCAAAGAGGCCGCAATCGGCATAAGCGTCGGCCAAGTGAAGAATTGGCTTAAAGTCATTTTCTCCAAAAGGCCGGAGTAGAAACCCGCCAATTTGCCCGCCGCCGCGTTTGCCAAGAACCAGGCGCCCATCAACAATGATATAAATTTCGGCGGAGATAGTTTTGTCACCATTGAAAGCCCTACCGGCGAAAGACATAATTCGCCCATCGTAAACAGCAGGTAAGCCCCTATCAGCCATAACATGCCTATTTTATCGGCCCCGCTTAATCCTATCGAGGCTATAAGCATAAGTCCGTAGCCCAAAGCTATAAACCAAAACGCTATCATAAATTTGGCCGGTATGCTTGGGTCTTTGCCTATTCTGCCAAGCATTACCCATATCTTGGAAAACAACGGCGCCAAAAGTATTATGAAAAACGGGTTTACGGATTGGAACCAAGTAGCCGGTATTTCGAAGTTATGCCCGAAAATCGTTATGACTCTGTCCAAGTTTTCTTTCGCGATTAGGTTGAGCGCCGCGCCCTTTTGTTCAAATACCGTCCAAAAGAATATCGAGAAAAACGCCATAATAAATATTACGGCTATGCGCTGTTTTTCGTCTTTGGTTAGAGGCTCGTCGTTTTTTTGTTTCTCGGCCCCTTTATCGGCGGCGTATCTTTTAGGCGCGAGGCCTTTGCCTTGCAGATATTTGTTTTGCCCCCAAATAAATATCAGCAGGCCTATTATCATACCTATGCCCGCGGAAGCGAAGCCCCAGCCCCAGCCTACCTTTTCGGCCAGAGTGCCAGCTATAAAGCCCGCCATTAAAGAACCTAAATTGATACCCATGTAAAATATCGTAAAACCGCCGTCGCGGCGAGGGTCATTTTTCTCGTATAGTTCGCCGACTATGCTGGATATGTTTGGCTTGAAAAAACCGTTGCCCGCCACTATAAGCCCCATGGCGATAAAAACATAGGTCATACTGCCGCCGCCCATGGCAAACTGTCCCGCGGCCATAAGTATGCCGCCTAATATTATAGCGGCTCTCTGGCCTATCCATCGGTCGGCTATGTATCCGCCGATTAAAGGCGACAAGAAAATCAAGCTCATTAAAGTGCCGAAATGCGCGCTGGCTTGTTGTTTGTCCAACATCAGCACGCCCGTCAAATATAAAACGAATAATGCTTTTAAAGAATAGAAACTGAAACGTTCCCACATCTCCGTGGCGAAAAGCAGGTATAATCCCGCCGGATGGCCTTTTTTTGTTTCACTGTCGTTTTGGGTCATCTGTCCTCCATATATGTCTATTATGTGCTAAAGGTTTATGATACTAAATTTTATGATTTGTTGTTTTTATAAAGGGAAAGGCAGCCTAGGGGTAAAGGCTGCCTTGGAGGGTAAATTATGTTTTTTCGTCTTTTTCTATTTATACTTTATCTTTTTGTCTTGGCTTTGGGAAAGGGTCAAAGGTCCTAATTGCTATCGTTTTTTGGGCCTAGATCTTTTTAGGCCTTTGGTACCCGTTTGTTCCGCATTGTTTGCTGCCCGTCGTTTGGTTTCTTGCTTAGAAATTTAAATCTAAGCCATATTTTTCCATTAGGCGAATATACTCCGTTTTTCCTATTCTAAAGTCTTTTTTCAGTTTGGCAAAATCCTCTTCAGACATTTTTGAAGTACCTTGCGGCGGAATAAAACGTCCGTTTTTTATGATACCTGGCAAATTATCCAAAGGACGGAAAGTTCGCTGCTTGCCTTTGGCTTTGTCCATTAGAACTATAAGGCCGGTAATATCATCGGGCAGTATATCGCACCAGTTGTTCATTATGCCGTCGCCTCTGTATGGAGAGGAATATTCGCGGCTGTGATTATTCTCTGCGGAATATTCGTCTGCGAGCCCCAAAGCGTGGCCCGTTTCGTGCAGAACGATGCAAAAGGGGAAAGGGACATTGTCGATATTTGGGGATAGAGGGGAAATATTTTCTTGTTTTAAATTCTCCAAATATTTTAATCCTTTGGCAAAACGCCTTTTGCTTATCTTTGAGAGCGGTATTTCAAAACCGAGCAAATCCGCCGATATATTGGTTCGCATATCTTTTTGCTTCTTGCTCAGGCAGATGGACAGCCCGCTTTTAAAAGCCGTTTTATCGTGCGAAAAATAGGAATGCCCGTCGTAAGAATCGCAAAAATCTTCGTCGGATATTATTTCAATGTCCGCTTTGCCTGCTCCTTTTTTGCCGCAGCGGCCTAGATAATTGAGTTTAAACGGCTTTTTCAAGGTTTGGATTATATCTTCAAACTCCTCTTTGCGGGAGGATTGTTCCAGCCATTGGGCGGAGCCCAAAGTCCAATAACGGAAAGATGCCTCAAAGAAAAGCGACAGATAATTATCTTCCGTCATCGGCTCCACGCCGTAGGTGCAGTAGGAAATTTCCTCTGAGAATAAGAACTTTTCCATCAGGAATTTTTTTGCGTAAGAAGAATGCACCGCCGTTTGTGCCAGCCCCCAAGTTGAGCAGAATGCGTAAAACGGGGTAAAAATTAAAAACAGCAGTATCATCGCTTTCTTCATATATAAATTATGATATATTGCTTACTGCTCCGCAAGGTACAAAAGGCCTATTATCTTTTGAAAAAAGGCCCAGATGAAAGGCAAAATAGCGATTGCCTGCGTTTTGTTGCTTTATTTGGGGCAATTTAATAGAATATCAATGTAATATAAAGATTCGCGCGACGCGGGAATTAAAATATTTCCGCGCGTTATTTCGTTTATGGAGAATTCTATGGCAGCTAAAAAGATTGTAAAAGCCGCTAAGAAGGTTTGTGCCAAAGCGGCTTGCAAGAAGACTACAAAAACAAACAAAAAAGGATTTGTATACCATTTCGGCGCCGGCAAAGCCGATGGGAACGGAGCGATGAAAGAGCTTCTTGGCGGAAAGGGCGCCAACTTGGCGGAAATGGCGGGACATCCAAAACTCAAATTGCCCGTACCTCCCGGCTTTACAATCACCACGGAAGTATGCACCTACTACTGGAACAATAAAAGAACCTATCCCAAAACTTTGAAAGCGGAAGTTGAAACAAATCTTAAAAAAGTGGAAAAAGAAACGGGCAAAGTATTCGGCTCGGTAGAGAATCCTTTGTTGGTGTCGGTAAGATCTGGCGCCAGGAGCTCCATGCCCGGTATGATGGAAACGATATTGAACGTCGGTCTTACTTTAAAGACCATTCCCGGTATGATAAAGATGACCGGTGACGAAAGATTTGTTTATGACGCTTACCGCAGGCTTATTATGATGTATTCCGACGTCGTTATGGAAAAAGCGGCCGGCATAGAGCCTAAGGACGATAAAGGTATACGCAAAATTTTGGACGAGAAACTTTGCGACGTGAAAGAGCAAAGAGGCTATAAATCCGACACGGAACTTACTGCCGAGGAATTAAAAGCCTTGTGTGAAGATTTTAAAAAGACCGTAAAAAAAGTTTTGGGCAGCGATTTCCCCGATGACCCCATGCAGCAGCTTTGGGGCGCGATAGGCGCGGTGTTTGCTTCTTGGAACGGCAAGAGAGCGGTAGCTTACAGAAATATCGAAAAGATCCCGCACGATTGGGGTACAGCGGTAAACGTACAGTCGATGGTATTTGGCAATATGGGCAATACCAGCGCGACGGGTGTAGCCTTCACTAGGAACCCCGGCAACGGTGACAGCCATTTTTACGGCGAGTATTTGGTAAATGCGCAGGGAGAAGACGTCGTCGCGGGTATCAGAACTCCGTGCCCGATAAACGAATGGTCTACTTCCGGCCACGGCAACGACAGCGAATCTTTAAAGAAAGTAATGCCCAAAGCCTATAAGGAATTGGACAGCATACAGAAACGCCTGGAAAAGCATTACAAAGATATGTTGGATATCGAGTTTACGATAGAAAACGGCAGGCTTTGGCTTTTGCAGTGCCGCGTAGGAAAACGCAACGGCATAGCGGCGGTACAGATAGCTTTGGATATGTTGAAAGAAAAACTTATCAACAAAGTCGAAGCGGTGCTCCGCGTTTCGCCTTCCCAGCTTGACGAACTTTTGCACCCGATAGTAGATCCTAAAGCGGAAGCCGCGGCTAAACCTTTGGCTAAAGGTCTTCCCGCGGGGCCGGGCGGCGCGTGCGGTTTTATAGTATTTGATTCCGCCGCGGCGATAGAAGCGAGAAAAGCCGGTAAAGAATGTATAATAGTTCGCGAAGAAACCAACCCCGAAGACGTGGAAGGTATGCGTGCTGCTCAGGCCATTTTGACCGCTCGCGGCGGTATGACTTCCCACGCCGCTTTGGTAGCCCGCGGCTGGGGCAAATGCTGTATAGTTGGCTGCAGCGAAATTACGGTAGATACGGCCAATAAGGTAATGACGGTAAACGGCAAGAAGTTTAAAGAGGGCGATTTCCTTACGCTTAACGGTACGCGCGGCATTGTCTATGAAGGCAAACTGGCGATGTTGGACGCCGGCGAAAAGAACGCCAATTTAATCAACTTCTTAAAGGTCTGTGACGCGGTGAAACGCCTTAAAGTACGTGCCAACGCCGATACCGCCGCCGACGCGGAAAAAGCGAGAGCTTTCGGCGCGCAGGGCATCGGATTGTTCCGCATAGAGCATATGTTCTACGGTGCCAACTCCGAAAAACCTTTGTTCGCTTTAAGAAAGATGATACTTTCGGGCACGACCGAAGAACGCGTAAAGGCTTTAGATGAAATCTTCCCGTATATGAAGAAAGATATTAAAGCTACTTTAAAAGCGATGGCCGGTTTCCCCGTTACGATCCGTCTTATGGATCCGCCGTTGCATGAGTTTATTCCGCACAGCAAGGACGCGGTGGAAGCTATTTGCAAAGCTTTAAATATTACCGCCGAGCAGTTTGAGAAGCGCGCGGACGCTCTTAAGGAAAGCAACCCGATGATGGGCCACCGCGGTATCCGCTTGGGCGTAACCTATCCCGAGATAACGGAAATGCAGGCCAGAGCGATATTTGAGGCCGCTTCCGAGCTGGTCAAAGAAGGCATGAAGATTACTCCCGAGATTATGATACCGGTAGTGTGCGACGAGAAAGAAATCGTCAATCAGAAACCTATCATAGAGAAAGTGCACAAAGAAGTTTGCGCTAAGTTCGGCAAGAAACTTGCCTACACAGTTGGTACGATGATAGAAATCCCCAGGGCGGCGATAACCTCAGCCGACATTGCGCAGGTAGCGGATTTCTATTCGTTTGGCACCAACGACCTTACGCAGATGACTTTCGGGTTTTCCCGCGACGACATCGGCGCTTTCGTGCCCGATTATATCGGCAAGGGTATCTTGAAGAACGATCCGTTCCAAATATTGGATCAGCACGGAGTCGGCTTCTTGATTCGCCATGCGGTAAAAGCGGGCCGCGGAGTAAAGCCCAACTTGAAAATTGGTATCTGCGGTGAGCACGGCGGCGAACCTTCCAGCGTGGAATTCTGCCACAGGGAAGGTTTTGACTATGTTTCCTGCTCTCCTTTCCGCGTGCCAATAGCAAGATTGGCTGCTGCCCAAGCCAGCGCGAAGGAACTTAAAAAGTAAATAAAGGCAGTTTGTTTTATTAAAGCCTCCCGTTTAAAAGCGGGAGGCTTTTTTATTTATAAGTGTATATCGGGTAAAAATCAAATTATCTCTTACGGGGCGCTTGTATTATGGGGAAGTTTATCAAAGAAAAAACTTTAAACCCGCGGAAAAAATATAGTATTACAAATAAAACTATATCTTAAAATCCGTTGCTATTAATATATATATTTGTATGACGTTGTATGAGGGTTCCTTGTCAAAGCAAAGTGTTAGATATTAAATCTTAATCATTATTGTATAGAAGGCAATTTGTTTGCTAATATAAAAGTAAAGGGATATATGCTGTTTTTGAAGGCGTTTATCTCTTTATTATAGTTATATTGCTAAAATTATAAAAAGGTTAGTTTTGCAGAGGAGAGATGTTCTATGAATATTAAAAGGAGAATTACGGTTTGGCTAGCAATAACACTTTTGTTTATTGCCTTAGGGCCTATTGCTAATTCGGGTACAAGTTTAGCGTGTTTAAACGCTAACAATACGGTTCTTCCCGCCAGCTTATGTGGAACAGGGTGTGCTACGTGTAAAAAGGGAACGACTTCTACAGGTTCCGTTTGTTATAAATGTACATCATACACCTTTGTTCCAATAGAATCATGCAGTCCAGCTGGTGTGAAAGAGTATAAACAAGACCCAGATGATGACTGTAAATCAATAACCAGGACATGTTGCGAGGGAACTTTGCGCAACTCATGGAGTGATTGGGGAAAAGCGTGTACAAGCGGTGGCGGCGGGTCAATTTCCTGTTCCTCTTCGACAAAACCGGCAACGAGCCAGTCGTGTAGACTCTCCAACGGTGGATCTGGTACCCAAACAAGAACGGTAACCTGTAATACCAGTACAGGTACATGGACGACAGGGCCTTGGACTACTTGCAAATGCAATAAAACCTGTTCAGGTGGAGAGGTTCTTGAAGAGGGCGCGTGTACTTGTTGCAGTTATGGATGTTATTGGTTTTCCGGTGGAACCAATCGCCCCTATTGTAATTGTTTTTCAGGTATTTTTCCTATAATGAATGAATGTTGCACGATGCGTAACGGTGAGGAATATAGATTACCGGCTGTTTACAGTAGTTGTTCTGAGTTTGCAAGCGATGTAGGTCTTTCTTTAAATAATGCGGTAAACAAACACATGTGTGCGCTTACGGGACTTTAGAAAAATTAAAAATATTTTGAACAGAACTCCGTCGCGTTTTAGCGTTGGGGTTCTGTTGTTTTATATAGTGTAATTATGATACTTTATATCTAAAAAAGTGTTCATAGATATTTCTTTATTCTCAAATAGAATGTCTTTATATCTAATGTATATGATGAAAGAGTAAAATACCAGTTGACCTATATTTGTTTTTTTTGTAAATTCCATATATAATTTATCTGTGAATATACTATATCCCATAGATAAATAAGTCGGGATATATTAGTTTTTTAAGAATTAAGGTTAGTAAGAGAGGAGAGAAACAATGAAATATATCAAGACGATTATTGCATGTTTTCTGTTTTCCACATTTATAGGTGTTGGACTTTCCTATGCTATTGTGGGAGATTTTGACGGCAGTGTCGAACAGGTGAAGTGTATGAATGCCGATACGGAGGTCTTGCCGAGTATGTGTCTTGAGTCAAACTGTAAAACTTGTATGAAAGGCAACTTTTTTGACGGCAGAGAATGCTATGTATGTACTGAAAGAAGCAGCGGTTTTATCCCTGTAAAATTTGATACGTGTGAGAATGTTGGGGCCGAACAGTATAAAACGGACGGTTCTTGCGATACCATAGCTAGAACATGTTGTGACCAAGGCGGTATAAAAATTTGGAGCGAATGGGGAGAAGAATGTGAAGAGTATACGCCAACCTCATGTCCTTTGCCTAAACCAAGTACGAGCCAAACTTGTAAATTGAAAAATGGCGTCGAAGGAACTCAAACTAGAACCGTAACTTGTAATACAAGTACTTGGGAGTGGGACGTTGGTGCTTGGGGTACTTGTAAGTGCAATAAGACTTGCTCCGGCGGACAAGTTTTTGAGGAGAGTTCCTGTCAATGTTGCTCATACGGATGTTATTGGTTTTCCGGTGGTTCCAATGTCCCATATTGCAACTGTGTTGCTAATGAACTTTCATTTGCCTCTTGGTCAGAGTGTTGTACTATGTCCAATGGAGATGAATATCGGTTGCCTTCCGCTTATAGTTCGTGTTCCTCTTTTGCCAGCGCTATGGGGCTTTCCTTAAGTCCAACAAATATTGCTCGCCATGCCTGCGCAAGGATATAAATTGAGTGTTTTTATAGTTAAAAGTCGCTTTAAAACAGAGTTGGAAGATGAGTAATGCCTTTAGTGTTTTTCAAAGGTTTAAATTTGTTTAAAGTTAAGCTATACTTATAGTAATACCTTTATATTTTTATTGATAGGGAGGGCTTTTATGTGTTGGGCATTATTAAGAAAAATGTTTAATAAAACACTTTTTTTATGTGTGCTGTTGATTTCTTCATCTACATATGTTTTTGCTGCTGTTGCCTCCTGTAATGGCGTTACAGACAGTCAAACACATTACGGTACAATAAATGGTACTTGCTATGCTTACTACTGTGACGATGGAATCATTCGTCAATTGGGGTCGGTGAGGTCGACTTATTGCGGGATAGAGCAATGTAAGGAGGGGTCCATTAAATATAATGTTTCCGGGGAATGCTCTTATGATACTTTCACCTGCTGCGCCGACGGCTCTTGGAGTGAGGCAAATAAAGATTGTCCAAAACCGTGTGAGGGCGCGGAATGTTGCACTTCCGATCAATGTTGGACGGGATCTTTCTGCCAAAATAAAAGTACGAAGGGCTATAACGGTACATGCTACTATACTTGTTCAAACTGGCAGTGTAAAGCAAATAGAGGCTGGTTCTGCAATGAATCTGACAGAAGATATGAAAAAAAACGCAAACAAGGCGGTAAATGGCTAGTTTGGGGTGATGTTCAGTCTTCCCATTCGAAACCTAAAACCACGTGCAGTACTAAAGTCAAGGATTATGTCTATGGAGGCGGAAGCGACGCTTTAAAAGCCTGTTCAATTCAAGTGGCCTCGATGACAGGAACCCCTGAAGGTACAACGGTAGAACCGGCAAATTGTAAAGTAGTTGGGAATTGCTGGTGTATGAACTACGACGGTTCGGTTTTGGGTGACGGCAATGCCTATTGCCGCACTAGTTTATATAAGTGCCAAGTACGTGAACTTGAATGCACTGTCGATACTGTTCAATGTAAATAATTTTGTTGATGTTTTTTTTACTTTCCCCGCCGCTAAAACGGCGGGTTTTTTTTGTCTTAAAGAATAGAATGTTTACATTTACTAAACTCTGCCATTAATTATTTTTAAAAATCGGATAAAAAGTACGCTTATTTTATAGCGCAGATTTTTTCCCGGCTATTCTTGCGCCATTACTTTAAAGACATTTTTGTTCGTTGCTTTTTATTTTTTTGCTTGTAAATGCCTCTTGAGAGTTTTGTCGTACGTATAAGTTAACCCAAAAATTAAAAAGCGCTTGACTGTTTTTTTTTTTTTGATAAATTTTCCCTGTAAGTTGGCAGCAAATTCGCAAAGAGGCATAGTTTCTTTAAGGATTGCTTTATTTGCTTTTATTTTAAGGTTAGCAAAAAAAAGGAGGTAAGCGATGAAAAATGTACAAATGCTTTTTGTATCATTTTTATTCTTTCTCGTAAGCGTAAATATTTCTGCTTTAGAATTAAAACCAATTCAGACATGTACGCCTGGAACTGTGGAGTATAAGCCTGAGGGGAGTTGCGATACGACTAGCAGAAAATGCTGTGGCGGAAGTGGCCTGTTGGGCTTTTGGAGCGAATGGGGAGAAGAATGTGAAGAGTATACGCCAACCTCATGTCCTTTGCCTAAACCAAGTACGAGCCAAACTTGTAAATTGAAAAATGGCGTCGAAGGAACTCAAACTAGAACCGTAACTTGTAATACAAGTACTTGGGAGTGGGACGTTGGTGCTTGGGGTACTTGTAAGTGCAATAAGACTTGCTCCGGCGGACAAGTTTTTGAGGAGAGTTCCTGTCAATGTTGCTCATACGGATGTTATTGGTTTTCCGGTGGAACCAATCGCCCCTATTGTAATTGTGCAACATCAACTTTGCCTATGATGAACGAATGTTGTACTATGACTAATGGTGATGAATATAGACTGCCTACGGCTTACAGTAGTTGTTCAGCGTTCGCAAGTGCAGTGGGGCTTTCCTTAAGTCCAACAAATATTGGTCGCCATTTCTGCGCAAGGACATAAATTGAGTGTTTTTATAGTTAAAAGTCGCTTTAAAACAGAGTTGGAAGATGAGTAATGCCTTCCAAGTTAGCTATACCTGCAAGATAGGTACAGGGTGGCAGAAAAAAGAGGTTTGCACGTGTAAAACAGGATATAAGAAAAGCCCTTATACGGGGCAATGCGTGCATGCAAGCTGTTTGGAGAGTTGTTCTTCCGGTTCATACAGAAGACAGAAATATAACAGCGATCAATGCGAATGTTGTTTTGCGTCCTGCAGTTTGTATCATAACGGCGTATGTCAGTTCGTAACCGGGGCGTGTAATTGTATGGATTTTTCTACGGGAGTGGATTCCTCCGATCCTCTGTTTAGTACATGTTGCAGGAGAGGCTCTGCCGGGTATATATATAAATTGCCTTCTACGTTTTCTTCTTGTGTTCAATTTGGCCAAGCTGCTTATGGTGAGAGCAATTGGTATAAAGTTACTTGTCCCGGACCTCGGCCATGTTGAAAAATCTAAAATTGAATACTTTCTAAGAGGGCATTTAAACCTCTCTAAACTAACCGCCCCGCCGCTAAAACGGCGGGGTTTTTTATTGTTTTGGGTAACAATTAGGTCGTACGTAGAGGTTATCCTAAAAATCAAAAAACGCTTGACTGTTTTTTTTTTTTTGATAAATTTCTGTATGTTATTGGAGGGAATATTTTTATTCGTGTTTGCTTCTTCAAAATTCGCGTATTTCCGATAAATAACTAAATTTGTATTTTGTGAGGCAAAAAATGAAGAAATTTAAAATTAAAGCGGTTTTAAGGAGTTTTCTTTTTGTCTTTTTTGTTTCTACGGCAAGTCTGCCATTATTTTCATACTGTGAAAGCGGAAAGGACAATAGCGTACATTACGCTGTTCATGACGGAAGATGTATGGCGTACTATTGTAAGGATTATAATGACCCATATTGGCTTGGCGGCGGCGGAGATAACTGCGGCGACCAAGAGTGCGAGGTCGGTACTAACCAATATAAAGCTTCTGGCGAGTGTGATACTTTGAAAAGAACTTGTTGCAAAAACGGTTTTTTTTCGGAATGGGGCAAAGAGTGCGATCCCTCAACCAATTGTTCTTCAAACCAATGTTGGAACGGTTCGTCGTGTGTAAGCAAGCCTACCCAGCAGTGCAGTTGTTCTAACGGGACATGTACTCGTACTTATACTTGTAACACCGGGACCGGGTGGACTTATAAGGACAGCACGTGCAAGTGCAACAGCGGTTATAGCTACGTAAACGGTTCATGTGAGAACTGCATTCGGGGCGAATCACCGACTTTTACGGTCAGAAATTGTATGGAATGTTGGAATAAGGCTTTGTCTATAACAAACTCTTCCAGTTATAGACAGTGTACTTCCGATAATGACGTAAATTGTTATTTGAGGGTACACAGCTATGTTACAAGCGGTACTCCGTATAATTGCACATCTTCAAATACTAAATACGGTGTGCAGACTGGCGGCGCCACACCGATATTATATATGCGATATTCTGAAGGAGTGGGGGGGATTAATAGATTTTGCATTATGGAAAATATGCAATATAGATGGTGCCGTTAAGGCATTAGTCTCTAAACTAACCGCCCCGCCGCTAAAACGGCGGGGTTTTTTATTGGGTAAAATCTAGAAGATATTGCGGGTAGTTTAGCTTTGAGTTTTATATAACAGGTTTTATCTTTATCAGCATGATTATTGGAAATTGGGATAGTTCTCATCAAAAAAAACGAGGATAAATTTTATCCTCGTTTTGTAGAGTTGAAGATGTTCTTATTTGTTTTGCAGTATTTTTTCTATTATTCTGACAGCTTTATCGGCATGGTCAAAAACAGCCAGGCCATTTTCTTGCCCGCTTGTGCGGTAATAGTCAAACCTGCCGCCTGCCGATACGCTTGCGAATATCGGTGTGTCGTATTTAGTAGATAGTTCGGCCAATTTTATCAAGAAGTCCGCTTTTTCCTCTTTCAAAGTTTTTATCGCGGGGCTTACCGGTATAGTGGAAAATAATACACTGCCGTAAAGCCCGCTTTTAAGTACGCTTTCTATAATCTCATAGGCGGCGGCGTCGGGGCACATAGGCGTAACGTCAAAGGGATTGCGAACGTCAACTATGCCGCTTAAACCGTACTTGTCGAGTATTGAACAAAGCTCTTTTTTTAGAACGCCCTGAGGCACTTCTGCATCAATAGGGGAGCCTGGCTTGATATTATCCGCCATACCGCTGGTTTCAAATCCGCCGTTGCTTAGCATAAATACCTTATTGTTTTTTATCCGTTTGCAGGCGCAGGAACTTAAAGTTTGGCATAGGTCTTCAAACTCTTCAAAGCTGTCGGCCATAAATGCGCCAGCGTCTTGCAAAATCTTTTTCGCCGTAAGATAATTCCCAGCTATCGAAGCCGTATGCCCCATTACCGCTTTTTGGCCGCTTGGCGTACGCCCCGCCATATAAATGACGGTTTTTATTCCTTTTTGCTTGGCTTTAATCAGGCTTTGGCGCAGGATTTGGCCTTCGTATTCCTTCAGTCCTTCTATATAGAGCATTAAGAGCTTTACTTTGTCTTCCTCAATCAAATATCTGGCGTAATCCGTTACGGTCGCATCCTGCTGATTACCCGTCATAACGCAGTATAGCGGTTTTAAATGTTCCATTTTGCCCAAAGAAGCAAGCATAAAAGCGCCGCTTTGGCTTATGAATGCCGAAGGCGCGAGATTGGGGTTTAAACCCAAGGGGGGCGTAAATTTTTCTTTCGGTATAAAAAGGCTGTTGAAATTTGACGGATTGGATACTAACCCAAGGGAGTTGCTTCCGTTAAGAGTAAAGCCCGGATTAAGGCTTTTGCCTTCTTTTATTACGTTTTCCACTTGGCAGCTTAAATCGGCCGAGCCTTCCTTTTCGCCAATGCCGCCGGTTATTAAGACTACTCCGTTCACCTTTCCGCTTTTGGCGCATTTTGACAAGGTTTGAGCCGCGGAATCGGCCGGCACCGATAGAACCAAAGCATCTATTTTACGTGGCAGACTTTCAAAATCAGCTACGCATTTTACACCGTCTATTTCGTCCTCGCCCTCTTTGATTACAAATAAATTGCTTCTGTCAAAACCGGCCTGTATTATGTTGTTTAGGATTATGCGCCCCATATTTATCTTTTTTGCACTTACGCCTATAACAGCCGCGCTTTTGGGGTTTAACAGGCTTTCCAGGCCTTCTTTGGAAACATTGGGCCGTGCGGGTTTAAAAGCGGCTCTTTTAAAACGGAGTACGCCGTCCAGCGCGGTAATCGCTCCGCCGCCTGCACAGAGCGGGTTTATTTCAAATTCCTCAATAAAGAATTCCGTTTTTTCGTTTAGTGGGCTGAACTCTATCATTAACTCGGCGAGCTTCTTTGCTGCGGATACCAGAAGTTCTTTTGAAACTTGCGCTTTTGATCCTCTTGCTTTACCGCCGCAATAGCGCCAGATGAGTGAATTTTCGACAAAGGCGTCGAAATCCGCGTTTAAAGCTGTTGTTAAAGCAGTTCTGTTTTCCTCTTTTATGTTTTGGGCGAAGTATTCCGCGTCAGTGCCGCCAAAGCCCATGGTTATTATCGGGCCGAAGGCGCTGTCAAAGCGCGCGCCGAGCAGTATTTCCCGTCCTAGGGTAAAAGGTGGGCAGTCTACAAACTGAACCAACATAAAATTTTCGACTTCGGGGAAATCTTTAATCATTTGTCCGAATACATCTCCGCCTTCGCTTTTTTTGAAAATTCTTACCCCGCCTTTATCGGTTTTATGGAGAGTTTCTTCCGAAAGGATTTTTAGCACGGCTTTTTCGCCCGGGAATTGTGTCAGAACTGAAGATATGTCGTCTGTTTTTCTTAAAATTGCCGTTTTAGGGGTATTTATCCCTAAATAATCGAGGATTTTATAGCAATCGGCTTCATTTAATGCTTTTTTACCGTTTTGCGCTGCGCATTTTAGAATATCATTTATGAATTCCATTGTGGTTTCTCCAAAAACATTGTTATCCAAATATATGATTATATTATATAATGATATTAACAATATTTATAACGATAGTGCGGAGGATTGATGGAAGGTATATTGCTTTTCTTTAACTTGCTTGGCGGATTGGGAGTATTTCTTCTTGGTATTAAGATGATGAGCGACGGTTTGCAGAAAGCCGCGGGTAATCGTCTGAGAAAAATAATATCTGGTGCTACCGGCAACAGGTTTACCGCCACATTTTCGGGAATATTGGTAACTTCCATAATACAGTCTTCTTCCGCTACGACGGTAATGGTAGTCGGTTTCGTGAGCGCGGGCCTTTTGACTTTGACGCAGTCTTTGGGTGTAATATTCGGCGCGAACATCGGTACTACTACTACCGCTTGGATTATCAGCTTACTCGGCTTTAAGGTGGACATCGCCTTGTTTGCTATGCCGATGATAGGCTTAGGCTTCTTTTCGCAATTTGTAAGCAAATGGCCGATAGTGCGCCGTATAGGCGAGGCTATGTTGGGTTTTGGTTTGTTGTTTTTGGGCTTATCCTTAATAAAATCCGCTATACCTGATGTGCAGTCTTCTTCCGCAACGATAGAGTGGATTACCAAATTCCGCCCCGATACGCTTTGGTCGCTTTTGGCCGTAGTTGGGGTAGGCACGGGGTTGACGGTTATATTTCAATCTTCCAGTGCGGTTATGGCGGTTACCCTTACCTGTGCGGCAAAAGGTTTGATAGATTATCCTACGGCGTGTGCTTTGGTATTGGGCGAAAATATCGGCACCACGATTACCGCCAATATCGCGGCGATCGGCGCGCCCAGGGCAGCCAAACGCGCGGCTTTGGGGCATATGATGTTCAATATTTTGGGCGTGATATGGGCCATCGCATTATTTCACCCGCTGCTCTCTTTGGTGGATTGGATTGTGCCGGGCACTACGGAGGGCACCGGCTCTGAAGTACTGTTGGTAAGTATACCCTATCACCTTTCGGCTTTCCACACCACGTTTAATATAATCAACACTTGCGTGATGCTGGTATTCATCAAACAGTTCGAGAAGCTTATAATGATGATTATGCCCTTAAAACGCAGCGAAGAAGAACAAACTGATTTGGTCTATTTAAAAGCGGGCGTTACTGCTACGCCGGAATTGTTTATTGAGGCGGCTAGAAGGGAAGTCGACAGAATGGCGGGGCTGGTGGAATCAATAATAAGCAAGGATTTGCACGCGATAAAGACGGATTCGCCCAAGTTATTTGAACGCTCCGTGGAAGACGTGCACGCCAAGGAGAAAGCCAGCGACGTTTTGGAATATAAGATAAACGATTTCTTAAAGAACTTGACGCACGACCAGCTTTCACGCGATATGATAACCGACGTTATGGCGATGTTCGATTTGACAAACTATTTGGAAAAGATGGCGGATCACGGCGATAAAATAGCGATATTATTGAACAAGGCTCGCTCGATAAACGCTTTTGAGCAGCAGGACTATGATAAGCTGGAAACCATAGGATTGCGAGTGAAGAAGATTTTAAAGGATACTCGCGCTACCATACTTAACTACGATATGGATAAAGAACGCGTAATGCAGTTGGCTTTGGAAAGAGAACGCGAACTTAACGAAATGCGCCATTCTTTCAGAGACGATAAAACGTCGCGCGATTTTACTCAGCAGCAGCTTTCGCCTGTGGCGATAACTTTGTATACGGATATACTTACCAGCTTTGAAAAGATAGGTGATTATGCCCTTAATATAGTGGAAACGACTACCGGCGTAAGAGATAAGATGCTCAAAGAAGGCAGGAATGCTTCCGTCGGGGGCAAGAAGTAAGAGAGAAGGAGCAACAATGGCCGAACAAAAGCCAGATTTTACCGTTAATCCCGCGGTTTTGTTTAGGGATATAAAAGATGCGGGCGGAATGTTTTGGGCGGTTATAAGAAGACGTTACCCTATGCCGTGGCGAAGCGTAATATGGGGCGGATTGTTTTTGCTTTATTTGGCTTTGCCGCTGGATATGATACCCGAAGCATTGTTTTTAATGTTGGGCTTTAGCGATGATTTATTGTTTTTGGTTTTTGTAATAAATAAAATGCGGCCTGATATAGACAGATACCGCGCTTTTAGAGATGGTAAGAGGGGGAAGATAAATAATGAAGAAACTTATTAAGGTACTTGTGATTTTAATCGTCATAGCGATAGTCTTGCTTGGCGGCGCGGCAGTAGCGCTGAAGCTGATGTTTCCCTTGGCGAAATTAAAATCTATGGCGCAGGAATATGTGGCGCAGAACTATAACAGGGATATAGATTTCAGCGATGTATCGCTAAACCTTATCGGGGTGACGATAGAGTCGTTTAAATTATCCGACGAAGGCGGTTTTGAGGCGGGTAATTTTATATCGGCCGACAGCGCGGTAGTCAAAGTGGAATTGATGCCGCTTTTCAAGAAGCAGATAAAAATAAGAACGATAGGTTTTGACGGCGTTGAGCTAAATGTTATAAAGAATACCGACGGCAAGTTTAATTTTGATAATTTGATACCTGCTTCCGCAGATGAGGTCTCGCCTCAGCCGGAAGAGGAACAACTTTCTTCCACGCCGTTGGCGATGGATTTGACGGCCAAAGACATATATATCAGAAATTCGGACATAACGTATAAAGACTTGCAGAGCGGAATGGATTTCGCGGTAGAAGACGTCAATTTTGAGATAAAGGATTTCGATTACAATAATCCGTTTTCTTTTGAACTTTCATTCAACACATCGATTGATACGGGCGATATAAAGATAAGCCCGGTCAAGATTTTGGCCAAAGGCGTTGTAAACATCGCCGGGCTGGAATTAGAAAAGGCCTCTGCGGAAATAACGGATTTTGCCGTAGAATACAAAGGCTTCAAAGTTAATATGACTGGCGGAATATCCAATTTGCAAATACCGGATTTGTCCCTTAAAGGGGAGATAAGCGGGATAGACGACAAATTGGCTTCAGAGTTTGTTTCCGGCGATATTCCGGCTTTTGCTCTTCCCGTAATAAACTTGGAAGCCAAGGCTTCGGCCGATTTGGAAAATTCCAAAGCCGAGGTAAGCAAATTTGACGTCAGTTTGGGTAAATCTTACATTAAGAATACGGCTGCGGTCGATTTTTCCAAGCCGGAAATATCTTATGCGGAAAGCACCTCCCTGAACGTAAACCTTTCTGAAGTTTCCGACATATCAAAAGAACTTTTGGCGGCGTTTAAGCTGAAAGGGAGTATTACGGGTGACATAAAAGCGGTATCGGCGGGATCCGATAAACCTTTGGTAACGGGTTCGGTGGTTTTGAAGGATATAGGTGCGGCGGTGATGGGGAAGATATTGTCCGCTCTTAACGGTGAGATAAAGATAAATTCGCTTGACGATATTAAAACCAACACGATAAAAGGCGTGTTTGACGGATCTGACTTTAAGACGTCTTTGGCGTATAAGAATAATAGAAAAATGTCGGTCGATTTTATGTTCAATATGGACAAATTTACTTTAGAAGACATAGACTTTGATGAACTTCTTGCATCTGCCAAGAGCGGATCTGAAGATGTGGAGGCATCGCCAGAGTCTGCGACTTCCGGCGGGGCTTCCAATTTGCAGATGGCCCCTATGGATGTTAAAGCTGATATAATAATAAAAAGGGTTGAAAATAATGTCTTTTCTACGGACGATTTAACTTTTAAAGCCGATGTAAAGGATCTGGATTTGACGATG
Source organism: Candidatus Proelusimicrobium volucris (assembly GCF_959605025.1). NCBI lineage: Bacteria > Pseudomonadati > Elusimicrobiota > Elusimicrobia > Elusimicrobiales > Elusimicrobiaceae > Candidatus Proelusimicrobium > Candidatus Proelusimicrobium volucris. The sequence continues at coordinate 75,800 of NZ_CAUHCY010000003.1, forward strand.
AAAAAGGCAAGCGGGACGGTATATTTTTCGTCTTCCGCGGGCGAAATACGGGATTTGGATAAGCTGATAAACAGCTCCGTATTTTTGAAAGTGGCGCTGACGACTGTAAAAATAGCGCAGAAAGCTTTAAAAGCGACGCAGATAATATCCGGCGCGGAAATCAATACCGACAGCGTAAGTTATAAAAGCATAATCGGCGATTACAGACTGGGCGGCGGAAAGGCGACGATAAACAAATCGGATTTAAATTCGGATTTAGCTACGGTAAATACCAGCGGGAGCATCAATTTTGTAACGCAGCAGCTTGATATGACGGTAAAGGTCGGCTTGGGCAAGAACGCGAGCGGTTCGGCCAATATCAAAGTTGGGGGCAGCATAGAGGATCCGTCTTTCAAGTTGGACGTTGCCTCGACCGTAAGTTCCCTTTTAAACTCGGATCAGAAAGAGACGGCAAAACAAGCGGTGGACAATGTTAAGAACACCGTAAAAGACGTGACTAGCGGTATAAAAAATTTATTTAAAAAGAAGTAAAATCGGAGGATTTATATGGCGGAATCAACCTTTTCGGTAATTAGTTTAATCGGGGCTTTGACCTCGGAAGACGGCAGCGAGATAAAATTCTCGATAGACTCTTATAAAGGGTACAAATACGTATCAATAAGAAAATATCTTAAATCGGAAACATACAGCGGCCCCACCAAGGCGGGGATAACGCTTTCGCCCGAGATAGTGGGCAAGATAAGCGACGCTTTGGCCGCTTTGCCTGAAGATTATAAAACAATAGAGGACGGAGAACTTGGCAAATACGCCAAGAAGCAAGGTTTGTCTATAGTCCTTAGGATAAGTTCTTATATGGGGAGCAAGGGTATAGATTTAAGGCAGTGGCAGGAAGACGAAAGTTATACGGGCTGGACCAAGAAGGGAATAAGGCTTCCGATAGAGAAGTTAAAAGAGGTAAAGGATCTGTTTGCCAAGACGGCAAAGTATTTTGAAGAGAATAAATAAAAAGGGAAGGCCGGTGTATTTATGTCAGAAGATAACAAAAAAAATCCTTTAAAGCAGGAAGAGATACCTCCTACGGCGGCTGCTAAGGCGTCGCAGGTGCCATCTTCCGTGCAAGCGAAGAATCAGCCTCATCAAAGACCGGAGATGGAACTTATAGGGCAGGAGATATCCGGCTGCGTGATACTTGAAAAGGTCAGCGAAGGCGGTATGGGTACGGTGTTCAGAGCCAAGCACAAGGCTCTGGACAGGATAGTCTGCGTAAAGATATTGAGCCCCGCATTGGCAAACGACAAAAAGGCAGTGGGACTGTTCTTGACGGAAGCGCGCGCCATCGCGGAGATAGACCACCCCAACATTGTATCGGTATACAATGTAGGCAAGGAAAAGGGATTTTATTTTATCGTCATGACGTTTATAGAGGGCGAGAGTTTATCTTCCATAGTAAGAAAGCGCCCCAATTTGCCGATTTCTTTTGTGATAGACACTTTTATCGGCATACTTAAAGGCCTTGAAGCGGCCCATCAAAAGGGTATAATACACCGCGATATAAAGCCGTCGAACATACTTATCAATAAGAAACTTGAAGCGAAAATAGTGGACTTTGGTATCGCCAAGAAGGTGGATAAGGAAAAAGGTTGCACAAAGACGACGGAATTGGCTGGCACTGCGTACTTTTTATCGCCGGAACAGGCTTTGGGCAGACCGATAGACATAAGGGCTGATTTGTATTCTGTTGGCGCCAGTTTGTTTTACGTATTAACTGGCAAGTACCCGTTTACCGGCAAGAACTCGATGGACATAATTCAAAAGCACATAAACGAGCCTGTGCCGGATGTTTCTAAATATAGGAAGGGCGTTCCGCCGTGGCTGTCTTTGGCGGTAAGCAAGTTGATGAGCAAGCGCCCGGACGACAGGTTCCAAAGCGCGACGGATACTTTAATGTTCTTCCAAAAGCAGCGCGCGGACGATCAACTGAAATTAAATCAAGGTTTGAACATAACCGACGAAGTGGGATTAAGGGTTAGAAGTTCGGATATGAATGCTTCGCCTGTCGTAGGCAAAGATACGGAGCGCCATGTTACGGCAAGCGGCAGCCAAATAAGGCAGAGCATGCCGGCTGCGTCTAATAATTCTTTTAGGGCGGCGGATATCCCTGTAATAGCATTAGGTGACGATGGAGAACCTGCAAAACAGCAGGCGGTGCCGGATAAAAAATTCCAGATGGATACCTTGGATTCCGTTACGAAAGAAGTCGCCAAGACTCAAAAAATAATGGAAGAACGCAAAAAGCGTTTGGCGGCAAGCAAGAATCCTTATTCAACGTTCTCCGCGGCCAAGAAGAAATTTATGCTGAAAGGATTCGGCTGGACTCTGATAACAGCGGCCGCCGCGTTTATGGCGATGTCTTTATTTTTGAAGCTGGGCTTTTTGTGTTCGGCTTACAATACCGGCGCTACCTCCGTAATTTCGGCATTGATCAAGCCTTGGATTTCCGGTTCTTACGCGGAAGGCCAGATGATATTGGGGGCGGTATGTTTTGTATTCCTGCTCGTAATATTTGCGTTGTTCTTCTTTGATTTGATAAAGAAGGCGGTGCCATGTATATTGGTAATAGCGGTGCTTTCGTACATATTCGCGTTTTATGGATTTGTCCAACCCGATTCGATATTGCAGCCGCTTTCGACAAACAGCTATTTACTGATATATTCGGTAATAGTCGGTGGATTGGCCCTGAAGATAGACAATATTGAGGATTTGCCTTTTTATTATAGGGTAGTATCAATAGTATTGTTTGTCTTTTCATTCTATCTGTTCTATCAATTTGTGCGGCCGGACATTTCTGCTGAAGGCGAATTGATGAAAACTTTGCGATATACGGCTTTTGGGGCCTCTGCGGTTACGTGTATTATGACTTTATTTAGGTACGGGTTTATATACAGAATGTTGACGCTGTTGCTTTTTGTCGCGTCATTTGGCGGGATATGGCTGTATCAATCTGGCGGAGAAGCTTATGCTCTATATGATGAAGTTAGAGCCAAGACTCAGGCGAAAACGGCGGAACAGCCTGCCGATTATGCGGCCGTGCCGCACAAGATAGTGGAGCTAATGCACAGCTATGCGGATTTGGAGAGCGAGCCTGAATATTACGCTTCGGATTTGAACGACATCTCTGCGGAGAGGAATACCCCCGCGGCGCAAGCGTCAGCGGAAAAGGCTTTGCCGAAAGGTGATAAAGCGGCAAGGGCTGAAGAGAGGGTTTCTCCAGCTCAGATCAGGGAAACGTTTATAAATTCGATAGTTAAATTAAATACGGCGGCAAACCAAGAAGCGGTGGAGCAGTATATATGGATATTTGCTCTGAAAGGACCGTATGAAAAAGTAAAATATACTTGGAGTGAAGACAATATTCCGCTGTTAATACTGTATGTATTGGCAGTCTATGCGATAGCGGGTTTTATAGTTGACGTGTTTGCTGCGGGGGAAGACAGATGGAATTTGATATAGAGTTGGCCTCATACACCGACATAGGCAAGATAAGGGAAAAGAACGAAGACAGCGTATTGATAGCGCCGGAATTGTGCCTTGGCGCGGTGGCCGACGGTATGGGCGGGCACAATGCGGGCGAAGTGGCGAGCAATTTAGCAGTATCGATATTGAGGCAGACCTTATCCGATTTAAAGTCCAAAAAGATAAGCATACCGCAGGATTTCGAACCAAAGCTCGACCCCATAGCCAGGAAGTTATTATACGCTTCGGGCTTGGCCAATTTAAGGATATACACTTTGTCTTCCGAAAATTACCGCCGCCGCGGCATGGGTACGACTTTAAGCGCTGTATATATAGAGCCGAACGCCAGCGCGGCCGTACACATAGGCGACAGTAGGATATACCGTCTTAGGGACGGCGTATTAAAACAGATTTCTAAAGACCACTCTTACGTACAGGAACAAGTGGCGCGAGGGCTTATCAGCAAGGAACAGGCGGAGAAATCCAGAATACAGAACATTCTGACAAAAGCCTTGGGCCTTAAGAAAGATATGCGCTGCGACGTCATCAAACTTAACCCTCAGCCGGGCGACGTATATATGCTTTGCTCCGACGGGGTAAACAAGGGCATAAAAGACAGCGAGATAGAAGCGATATTAAAAAAGCCTCTCAGCGCGGGCCGTTTATGCCAAGAAATTGTCAAGTTTTCCGCACACAACGACGGTAAAGACAATGTATCGTGCGTTGTATTCAAAATGCTTCCCAAAAAGGAAAAATCCATATTTAAAAAGCTGACGGGTTTTCTTAAAAATAATTAGCAATCCCAAAGGGGGATTGACAAAAATAAAAAATAATGCTAAATTTAGCAGTGTAGGGTTGCGGCTGCCAAAAAAGGCCGCAAGTTCAGACGCGAAGAATTTAAAAATTTTTTAGGAGGCAGAGAATGTCAATAAAAATAAAACCGCTCGGGGACAGAGTAATAATCAGCCCCATAGAGCCCAAAGAGGTTGTAAAAGGGGGGATAATAATCCCTGACAGCGCGAAAGAAAAACCGATGCAGGGCAAAGTGGTAGCCGCGGGCCCCGGCGCGGTAAACAAGAAGGGTGAAAGATTACCGATGGACGTAAAAGAAGGCGACACGGTATTATACGGCAAGTATTCCGGTACGGAAATCAAACTGGAAGACGAAAAATACATAATTATGCATCAAGAAGAAATTCTTGGCGTTATAGAGTAATATTGGGGGAAAGAGTTTAATATGGCAAAACAGATAATATTTTCGGAAGACGCTAGAAGTAAAATGAAAGCGGGCATTAGCAAAGTAGCTGATGCGGTAAAAGTGACTTTAGGCCCCAAGGGCAGAAGCGTAGTTTTGGAAAAGAAATTCGGTTCGCCTTTGATAATTGATGACGGCGTAACGATAGCTAAGGATATCGAGCTTGAAGACAAATTCGAGAATATGGGCGCTCAGTTGATAAGGGAGGTTGCGTCCAAGACCAATGATATAGCCGGTGACGGTACTACGACCGCTACTGTATTGGCCAACGCGCTTTTGGGCGAGGGTATTAAGAATATAACCGCTGGCGCGAACCCCACCTTGGTAAAGAAGGGTATAGAGAAAGCTGTTGACGCGGTAAAAGCCGAACTTAAAAAGATGCAGAAACCTGTAAAAACGAAGCAGGAAAAAGCGCAGATAGCTACTATTTCCGCCAATGATAAAGTTATCGGCGATTTAATAGCTGAAGCTATGGATAAAGTAGGTTTTGAAGGCGTAATCACGGTAGAGGAAGGCAAGACCGCCGATACTACGTTGGACGTAGTGGAAGGTATGCAGTTTGACAGGGGTTATATTTCTCCGTACTTTATCACGGATTCCGAGAGAATGGAATGCGTTTTGGAGAACTGTGCCGTAATTATTACGGACAAGAAAGTATCAACGATGAACGAGCTTTTGCCGTTGCTCGAGAAGATCGTACAAGGCGGAAGGAACTTCCTTATCATAGCGGAAGACGTAGACGGCGAAGCTTTGGCGACCTTAGTGGTAAACCGCTTGCGCGGTACGCTTAAGGGCTGCGCGGTAAAAGCGCCGGGCTTTGGCGACAGACGCAAAGAAATGTTGGAAGACATCGCGGTGCTTACCGGCGGCATAGTAATCAGCGAAGAGCGCGGTTTCAAATTGGAAAACGCGACGCCCGATATGCTCGGTTCGGCCAAGAGGATAATCATAGACAAAGAAAGCACGACTATCGTCAACGGATCCGGCGACAAAAAAGCCGTAGCCGACAGAGCCGCGCAAATCAGAAAGCAGATAGAGCTTTCCACCTCCGAATACGACAAGGAAAAACTGCAGGAACGCTTAGCCAAATTAAGCGGCGGCGTAGCTGTAATCAATGTCGGTGCGGCGACGGAAACGGAACTTAAAGCCAAGAAAGCCAAAGTTGAAGACGCCAAAAACGCTACCAGGGCGGGCGTTGAAGAAGGTTTGGTGCCTGGCGGCGGCGTAGCTTTGGTAAGATGCGAAAAAGCACTTGAAGGCTTAAAAGCCGATAATGAGGACGAACAGACCGGTATCAATATCGTTAAGAAGGCGCTTACCGCTCCTTTAAGACAAATCGCCGAAAACTCTGGATTGGACGGCTCGGTAGTTGTCGAAAAAGTAAGAGGAATGAGCGGTACCGAAGGCTTTAACGCCGAGACGGATACTTACGAAGACCTGCTTAAAGCTGGTGTAGTAGACCCGGCCAAAGTTGTAAGAACGGCTTTGGAGAATGCGGCGTCCATCGCGGCTACGGTTCTGTTGACCGAAGCCTTGGTTGCAGACCTGCCCGAGAAGGAAAAGGGCGGCGCTATGCCCCCTATGGGAATGGGCGGAATGGGCGGTATGATGTAATTTGCCGATTAAACAATTGAGCAAATAAAAAATCGTATCGTTATGATTTAAAAAGCCGCGTTGGAAAAAAGCGCGGCTTTTTGTAAACTTGTAAACAAAAATGGAATTTACCGGCGGAAGGCTTATTGACAGTAATGGTTTCCGCCGTAAATCTCCGAGGAGAAACTGTTATGGAAAAAGACTTTATGACTTGGTGTAGAGAGTATGCCGATGCGCGCATGAGAGAGGAGTACGGCAGTGCGGATCAGTGTCCCGATGATGACGCATACGACGCTTTCCTGTACGAAGCTGGAGAAGAATACTTTTTGAGATTCGGTTCCGAAGAAAATAAGAAATAGACTAAACATCATATCCATTTTTTGGTATATTGCCATATGGATAGATATTTTGCTTTTATGATAAAAGTCGTATTTCAGATTTATTGTTATATAGTAAAACCGACAGTTCGCGATCATAATTTGCTGTTTTTATTATGAGTCGCAATCTCCGTAAATTAAGGATAAATGAGAAATCGATATGCCAAAATGCCCCGTTTTAAAGCGGGGTATTTTATTTTGACGAGATAAGGGGAAAAACAAAGATTTTTGAAGCGTTATAAGGCGCTATAATTTTGATTAAAAAAGGATAACACCCGTTTATCGGTTTTAATATCGCTTATGCTCAGCGGTTTTTTTAGATATACGCCGCCAAGGGTTCTGGCTCTGCTAAGGGCGACATAAGTCTGCCCCGCGGCGAAAGCGCCTCTTCCGATATCCAGGCAAATTGAATCGAAGGTAAGGCCTTGGCTTTTGTGTATGGTAATGGCCCAAGCCAATTTTAAGGGATATTGAGTGAAAGTTCCTTTTACTACGGGTATCAGTTTATTGCCTGCGGGGAGAGGTTCGTATTTTATTTCCTGCCAGGTATGGGGCTCTACGGAGTATAGCGCGCCTCTTATGTTGACGCGGATATAAGAGGGCCCCAAATCTTCCACTGTGCCGATATCGCCGTTTACCCAATATTTATCGTTGGCGAGCATCATAATTTTGGCGCCTTTTTTTAAGGTAAGGAGCGGTTCGGCGGGGATAGTTTTTTTATTGAAATTTTCGCTTATTTCCGCTTGATACGAAAAACTTTCTCCAGATAATTGCGCCAGCATTAGTGCGTTTCTGTGTTGGGCGGTATAATTGGTGGCGGTGAGAGTGATGGCGGCTTGGCTTTGCGGAGCGCGAAGCGCATGCGTGGTATTTAGTTTTTCGTCCAGTTCGCTTTGCGTTATAGTTCCGGCGCGTATTTTGTTGAGCAGCTCGGCGAAGTCTTCATCTTGGCTTTGGCGGAAATTATGTTTTAGTTCCAGAACTTTCAGAGCGGTTTGCCCAAAGCAAAGCGCGTCGAAAAAATAGGGGCTTTTGTACAGCATATTGAAATAATTTAAGAAATTAGGGTCCTGCTCTTCAAGTACGGGCGGCAGTTGGCAGAGGTCGCCGCAGAGTATTATTTTTTTACCGCCGAAAGGGCGGGGATTGTCCGTAGATTTTTTAAGGATTAAATCTATTGCGTCCAATAGGTCAGCCCTGAGCATTGATGCTTCGTCGATAATAAGGATATCGAAAGCATTGGCCGTTTTTGCGGGCAGTTTTTTCAGCAGTTGCGGGTCAAGAAGATCATTCGGTTTTATTCTGAAGAAGGAGTGTATAGTCTGCCCGCCGAGGTTAAGCGCGGCTATGCCCGTAGGCGCGCAAAGCACGCAGCGCGCGGCGGTATGTTCCGCAAAGTATTTTAAGAGCGTAGTTTTGCCCGTACCCGCGCGCCCGGTGAGGAAAATACAGCTTTCCTTAGGGTCGTTTAAGGCGTTAAAGGTTTTTATAAAGGTATCGTCAATGATATGATTTTCGTTTGATACGGGCATATAAAATTATATCAATTTGCTATTATATTAGTATGAACGGCAATATATTATCGGCTTTGGGATTAAGTTTTTTTGCGGGCGCGGCGACGAGTATCGGCGCGCTTTTGGCTTTTTTTGTCAAGAAAGACAATTTCAAGTTTTTGGCGCTGGGCTTGGGTTTTTCCGCGGGCGTAATGATTTACGTTTCCTTTATGGAGATACTCCCCCAAGCACAGATTTCTCTTACGGGCGTTGTGGGATACAAGGCTGCGGGCTGGGCGGCGATAGGCGCGTTTTTTTGCGGGATAGTGATAGCCTCTTTGATAGACACCTGCCTGCCGGATCATCATTTGGACAACAATTCCCTGTCGAAGGAAAACAAACTTAAGCATTTGGGCATTTTTACGGCTTTGGCCTTGGCTTTGCATAATTTCCCCGAGGGTCTGGCCACGTTTATGGCGGCGATGGAAGGCCCCGCTTTGGGCATATCGATAGCGATAGCGGTGGCGGTACACAATATTCCCGAAGGCATAGCGGTGGCTTTGCCGGTATACCACGCCACGGGCAGCAGAAAGAGGGCGTTTTGGTATTCTACTCTTTCCGGTATGGCGGAGCCTTTGGGCGCGATGGTGGGATTTATATTTTTGAGGGCTTTGCTTCATGAGGCGGCCTTCGGCGTGCTGTTTGCGCTGATAGCGGGTATAATGGTATATATTTCCTTAGACGAGCTTCTGCCCACGGCACACGAGTATGGCGAGCCGCATAAGGTTATTTGGGGCGTAGTCGGCGGAATGATGATAATGGCCATAAGCCTGCAAATGCTTTAAAAATTTATTTACGGCGGGTTTGGAAATGAAAAAGAATTATCCGATTTATACGATAAAACAGGAATGTCAGGATTGTTATAAATGCGTACGGGCCTGCCCCGTTAAGGCTATACGGGTGGAAGAAGGTCACGCGGCGGTAATAGCGGAAAATTGCGTCGCCTGCGGCATGTGCTATACCGTCTGTCCGACGCACGCCAAACACGTAAGGAGCGATATAGAGAAAGCCAAGAGTTTGATAGGCTCTGGCGCTAAGGTATATGCCTCGGTGGCGCCGAGCTGGGCGGGAATATTGGATTGCAGCGTCAGCAGATTGGTGGGAATGTTAAAGAAGCTGGGCTTTGCCGGGGTGAGCGAAACGGCTTTGGGCGCACAGCAAGTATCTGCGGTGACGGCCGAGTTTTTAAATCAAGCCGAGCCGGGGGTATATTTTTCTTCGGCCTGCCCAGTCTGCGTGGACTATATCAGCCGCTATACGCCGGAGCTTAAAAAATACATAGTGCCTTATTCTTCGCCCGCATTGACGCATGCCGAACTCTTGAAAAAGACTTTTGGCGAAGATATAAAAGTCGTATTTATAGGCCCTTGCATAGCCAAGAAGAACGAATCGGACACGCAAGAAGATTTGATAGCCGCGGCGATAACTTTCGAGGAACTTAAAAAATGGCTTTTTGAGGAAGGCATTGATTTGCTTAATTCGCCGCAAAGCAGTGAGGGCTTTGTGCCTGAAAAATCGTCTGACGGCGCGGTCTATCCTCTTGAAGGTGGCATGCTCCGCTCCATAAGGCGCAACGGCCTTAAAGAGGGCGTAAAGCTAATTACGGTAACGGGCTTAAAGAATTTCTGCAAGACTTTGCAAGCTCTCAAAGAGCAGAATATAGACAGAGTCTGTTTTGTGGAATGTCTGGCCTGCGAGGGTGGCTGCATAAAAGGGCCTTGCCCGGGCGGGGAGGTATCAACGCTTAACGCTTTCTTGGGTGTGGAAAAGCAATTTGACGAAAGTATCCCGCCCGTCAAGCAGGCCAAGTATAAAGTGCCGCTTGTTTTCGGCGGGGCAGTTGCGCCGGAAAAGAAATTTACGGAAGAGGAAATTTTATCTGCTTTGGCCAAAGTCGGCAAGTTTACGGCCGACGACGAGATAAACTGCGACGGTTGCGGTTACAATACCTGCCGCAATTTCGCGCACGCTCTATTGGAGGGCAAGGCCGAACCGGCGATGTGCGTATCTTATATGCGCAAGCGAGCCAGCCGCAAAGCCAATGCCATTTTAAGGTGCATACCTTCGGGCGTGGTTATATTCGATAATAATTTGGAAATTATAGAATCCAATCAGCCCTTTGCCAAAATAGCGGGCGCCGACATTGAAGAACTTTTTGAGCAAATCCCCGGCCTTAAAGGTGCGGCTTTGGGCAAAATACTGCCTTTTGAGATGATATTCAAACGCATCTTTAAAGACGGCAAAGAGATACATAAAGAACGTATCCCGTTTGGCAAAAAGCTGTTGGATATGACGATATTTCCGATAGAGGAAGGGCAAACTGCGGGGCTTATAGTGCAGGACGTAACCAAGAGTGAGCTGCATAGGGAAATTATCGCTCAAAAGGCGCAGGAAGTTCTGCGCAAGAATATTTTGGCCGTTCAAGAAGTTGCGGGCAGGCTGGGCGAGAACATAGCCGAGACCGAAATAATCTTGAATTATATTACCGAAGGCTTTGGCCCGGAGAAGAAATAATTATGCCGCCATTCGCTTTTGATATAGATTACTATCAAGTGTTTAAGAACGGGCAGCACGTCTGCGGCGATACTTTTATGACCGCGCGCGGCGCCGACGGCAGGATAATAGCGGTTCTTTCCGACGGGCTTGGCAGCGGGGTAAAGGCCAATATTCTTTCTACGATGACGGCGAAAATGGCCTTAAAATTCGTTGACGCCAATTGGGACGTAAAAAAATACTGCGAGGTAATTTCCAGCGTATTGCCGATATGCAAGGAGCGCGGGCTTAATTATTCCACCTTCACCATTTTGGATTTGTCGCCCGAAGGGCAGGTTCGTATTTTTGAACAGGGCAATCCTTCTTTTCTCTTTATAAGAAACGGCCGCCTGATAGAACCTGACGCGAGAAGAGTATCGGAAGAATACCATAATCTGCCTATAAGCACAACCACGCTTGACCTGATGAGAGAGGATAGAATAATATTTTTCTCGGACGGAATCAGCCAAGCGGGCACCGGTACGCCCGATTATCCCAACGGGTGGGGGCGTTCGGGCGCGGCGGATTTGGCCTTAAAAGTTATAGGCAGGAACCCGCAGGTATCAAGCCTGAAAATTTGCGAAACGATTATCCGCGAAGCGCGCATAAAAGACGGCCCGATAAACCCAAAAGACGACGTTACCTGCGCGGCGGTCTATCTAAGAACGCCAAGGCGCGTGATGGTATTTTCGGGGCCGCCGTTTAATAAGAGTTTGGACGGCAAATACGCCAAGGAACTTGCCGCTTTTGACGGGCAGAAGGTAATTTGCGGCGGCACTACGGCAAAGATAGTGGCCAGGGAATTGGGGCTGGAAGTAAGGCCCGATTTGAATTCTTCTTCCCGTTTCGGCCCGCCGACAAGCCTGCTCGAAGGCATAGACTTGGTGACGGAAGGCGTTTTGACTTTAAGCCAAGTGCTTTTGGCTTTGCAAAGCCACAAAGCGCCGCAAAGCGAGAGCGGGGCCTATAAATTGTATTATACCTTGCTTGAGAACGACTATATCGATATTGTGGCCGGTACCAGAATAAACGACGCTTATCAGGATCCGAACTTCCCCAATCAGTTTGTTTTGAGGCGTTCCGTACTTGAGGGTATCGTAAAGATTTTAAGGGAAAAGTACTTCAAGGAAGTCAATTTAAAACTTGTTTGAGCTTTATCTCTTTGCTTTTATAAAACAGTTTTAACCGTACGATTAGTTTTCGTACGGTTTTTCTGTGCGGATCAGAAAAAAGTTTTAATACTCATTGCCATTTCTTAGGCTGTGGAGGGGCGAAATGTGTATATAAAATGCCTTTATAATATGCTAAAATCAGTATATATATAACATTTATGGAGGAGCAATGGAACCTACAACAGCGGCCGCAGCCACAACCGCAGCAGCGGGGCAGGGCATGGGCTTTAACGGCATGTTCTTGATAATAATAGTGTTTTTCGTCGTATTCATGTTCTTGACGAGCAGAAGCCAAAAGAAACGTGAAGAAGAACAGAAAAAGGCTATCAGCAGCCTGGAAAAGGGCGATAAAGTGATTTTAATGGGCGGTATAGTCGGCACGGTGGCCGGCTTTAACGACCAAATTATAGAAGTAAAAGTGGCGGAAAACGTTAAATTTTCCGTCTTACCAAGCGGTATAGTTTCTATTTTTAAGAACCAACCTCTTGACAACGGAGCCAAATCTAAATGAACAAGCTTGCCATTAAATGGACAATAATATTAGCAGCATTATTTGGCGCCGTGGCTTTGCTTTGGCCCAGCTATGAGTGGTATTCCAAAACCCCTCAGGAAAGGGAAAAGCTCGAAGCCAGCGGCGACAGGCCAAAAAGAATACTTAATCTTGGTCTTGATTTGAGGGGCGGATCCTCGCTTCTGTTGGAGCTTGACGTATCAAAGTTAAGCGGTAAAGAAAGCCTCAACGAAGCGATGCAGCGCGCCATAGAAATCGTACGCAACAGGATTGACCAGTACGGCGTAGGGGAAATACCAATAACCCGCCAAGGCGAGAAATGGATTTCCGTCCAGCTGCCCGGTATAGCCAACCCCGAACAGGCCGAGGCTTTAATAGGCAAGACGGCGATGTTGGAGTTTAGGATAGTCAAAGACGACGCCGCCGCGCAGGAGGCGATAAACAAGTTAAACGAGCTTGACGAGCCTTTCAATCCCGACGGTACTTTGACGGAAGAAGCCGCGAAGCTCGTTCCCGCCGGTATTTCGGTAATGCGCGACAAGCAGGGCTTCTTGGTAGCTTTGACCGATACCGCCGCAGTTACCGGCGCCGACCTTGAAGACGCCAGAGTAACCACCGGTGAATACGGTTATCCTGCGGTAAGCTTCCAGTTTAACGGCGAAGGCGCGAAGAAGTTCGGCAATCTTACGGGCGCGAACTTAAACAAAAATTTGGCCATAATCTTGGATAATACGGTACAGTCTGCGCCGTCGATAAAGGCTAGAATCACTAGAGACGGGCAAATAACGGGCCAATTCACTATGGAAGAAGCCAGACAGCTTGCCATCGTGCTTAGGGCTGGCGCGCTTCCCGCACCGGTGAACATCATAGAAAAACGCACCATCGGCCCCAGCTTGGGCGAAGACTCCATTAAGAGCGGTATAAAAGCGTCTTTGGTGGGTTTTATATTTATCGTGTTGTTCATGAGCATTTATTACAGGTTCTCGGGTATCATTTCAAGCATAGCATTGTTCTTGAACTTGCTATTCTTGTTGGCGTTGATGGCGTATTTCTCCGCCACTTTGACCTTGCCCGGCATAGCGGGTATCATACTCTCGCTGGCTATGGCCGTAGACGCGAACGTTCTTATTCTTGAACGTATGAGAGAGGAAAAAGACAAAGGCGAACCTTTGCCGATTATCATTAAGGAAGGTTACGAAAAGGCTTGGAGCGCTATTTTCGACTCCAACCTTACCACCTGGATCGCGTCTATATTGTTGTTCCAATTCGGCACCGGCCCGGTAAAAGGTTTCGCTTTGACGCTGACCTTGGGTTTATTCGTCGGTGTGTTTACCTCGGTATTCGTGACGAGAGCCATCTACGAGTTGCTGCTTACGGCCAACCCGAAGGAGATTAGTATATGAAATATTTTAAAATGCTTCCAAAAACAAATATAGACTTCGTCGGAATAAGGAAGATATTCTTCGTAATTTCGGGTTTGCTGATGGCGGCGTGTCTGCTTTCGGTAATATTTAAAGGCCTTAACTACGGTATAGATTTCACCGGCGGAACGGTTATGCAGGTGGGATTTGAAAAGAGCGTGGACATTAAAGATCTGCGCGCGGCCTTAACCGAAAAAGGCATCAAAGCCGACATACAAACGTTCGTCGACAGGAACGCCTTCTCCATTAAAGTAAAAGGCAGTCAGGAAGACGTCAACGCCGTATCAAACAACATAGAGGCGGCTTTGAACATGCTTAATACGCCTTTCGTGGTTGAACAGAAGGATTTCGTCGGGCCGACAGTGGGCAATCACTTGGCCAAGAAAGCGATAATGGCTTTAATTCTGGCGATGGCGGCTATGGTGATATACATAGGTTTCCGCTTCCAGAATATCATATGGGGCGCCATGGCGGTTGTGGCCTTGTTCCACGATGTGCTTTTAACAGTGGGCGTATTTTCCATACTTCAGTTGGAGGTTGACTTGGTAATTGTGGCAGCTTTGCTGACCATTGCGGGTTTCTCCGTCAATGATACCATAGTCATCTTTGACAGAGTGAGGGAAAATATCGGTCTTCACCCCAAATGGAGCATAAAAGAATTGCTTAACGTCAGCGTAAATGACACGCTTTCCAGAACGGTAATCACTTCTCTTACGGTAATAGCGGCCGCGGCCATACTATATTTTATGGGCGGCGAAGTGCTTAACAACTTCTCTTTCGCGATACTTATCGGGCTGATCTCCGGTACTTACTCCACGATGGTATTGGTGCCGGGGTTGGTGTATCAGTGGACGAAAGGCGGGAATTACAGCGTAGGAGCGCCTTCAGACGTGAAAGCGCCAGCCGTAGAACCTAAGAAAAACGAAGTAAAAAAGAAATCTTCTTATAAAAGGAAATCCAAAGCCGGTAAATAAAAGCCGATGAGGAAAATTAAGAAGTTTAAAGTAGCTATACATTTAAAGGAGATACTCCGCCGCGTAAAATTAGCCAATATAGATATGGCCGCGGCGGGGTTTCCCCTTGAAAGCGATCTGGCGGTATTTATAGCCTCTTTGCACGAGGCTTTGCGGCCGGGTGTCGTTTATGAATTTGTAGAAGGACAGTGTTTGGAACTATCTTCCGCGGGGATAAAGCAGGAAGAGCGGTTTTCTTTGTGTGTAATAACTTTGGGCGGCGAGATAGAAAAAGCGGCCGCCATTGATAATATGCAGGCTGCGGCGACGGCAAATATAGTTATATACGATTTCCTGCGCACGGCAGTCAGTTTTATAGCGGATTTGATTAAAGAAGACGCCGAAAAGGAGGATTGCGTAACGCAGGGGTATGAGTTGTTGTACGCGCCGGCCTTTTCCTACGGGCCCTTGCCTAAATTTTTGAGGGAAGCCTCCAAAGTGGAGCCGGAGAAGGCGAAAGCGGCCTTGCCGGCGGTTTTTGAAAGATTAAACGCCTCCAAAATAAACGTAACGATTGAAGACGGACAAATAAAACCCAAGGCGACGATAGTTTTTATAATGCCGTGGTATAAGAAGAAAGGTAAAAAATAGATGCCTAAGATTATCAGAAGCAAGACCAGTCAACTTAAATATGCTATTGTGGCGAATTTTATTTCATTTTACGTTCGTCTGTGCGGTTTTTTTACAAAATACATACGCGGCGGCGACAAAAACGCCATAGAAATAGATAAACGCCAACGGGTGATATACGCCTTTTGGCACAATCAGCAGACTTTTCTTTTATACCCTTATAGAAAACAAGGCAAAATATGCGTACTTGTAAGCATGAGCAAAGACGGGGAATATATAGCCAGAGCTTTGCCCAAATTTAAGATGAAGGCCATGCGCGGCTCCACCACGCGCGGCGGATATTCCGCGCTTAGGGGGCTTATGGATATATCGCAGGCGGGCTATAATCCCGCAATAACGCCCGATGGGCCCAGAGGGCCGATATACAAAGCTCATTCGGGCATTATATATTTGGCGCAAAAGACGCAGCTGCCGATAATACCGGCGGGCGTGGCGAGCAGCCATAAATTTTCGGTAAACTCTTGGGATAAGTTCCAGATACCGTTACCCTTTGGAAAATGCGCGATAATTTACGGCCGTCCGCTTTGGGTCGGAGAGGACGACAGCATAGAAGAATGCCGTATAAAACTTACGGAATATCTCAACGAAGCTACCGCAGAAGCGGTAAAGGCGGTATCTTAATGGGATACGTAATTTTGTTAATTCTCAATTTATGCACGCCATTTGCCGCTTTGGGCGTAGTAATATTTTTCCTTATTTCGCCGCGCCGCAAACTTTTAAGGAATTTGCGCTATGAACTAAGCCAGCGTTTTGTTCTCAGACGGCAAGGCCAAAAAATCAAAAAAAGTTTATGGATACACGCCGCCAGTGTGGGGGAAGTGCGTTCCGTTATAAAGTTGGCGAAACTTTTAAAGGAATATTACGGCTGCGAGCTTATAATAACGACATCTACCGCGGCGGGGCAGAATACGGCATTGAAGGAACCCTTGTTCGACAAAGCCTTGCTTATGCCGGTGGATTGTTATCCTTTAATAAAGAGATTTATAAAATTCTATAATCCCAAATATTTGTTTATAGTGGAATCGGATTTGTGGCCCAATATGATATCGGCCTGCGCCAATAATGGGGTAAAAGTATCTATTGTGAACGGTCGTCTTTCGGAACGGAGCGCTAGAAGATATAAACTTATCTCGCCTTTGACAAAAATGCTGTTTAAAAAGATGACGTTTATCTGTGCGCAGACGGAGGAAATAGCGCAAAGGTACATATCTTCCGGTGCGGCGGCCGATAAGGTCTACTCTTGCGGCAATATAAAGTACGATTTGCTTAATGACAGCCCTTCAAAAATTGAAGAAGTGGAAGAAGTATTCCGCGCGCTGGGCTGGGAGAATGCTTTTATAACGGTCTGCGGCAGCACCCACGAGGAAGAGGAGCAAATAATAATATCGGCCGCCAAGGAATTAAAGGAGATAAAATTTGTTATAGCGCCGCGCCATCTTGAGCGCAAGAAACAGATATTGCGTGCTTTAAAAGACAGCGGACTGAGATATGCCTCTCTTAGTTCTTACAAGCGCGAAGGCGATTTAAAAGACTGCCAAATATTACTGGCCGACGCCATGGGCTGGCTTGGCGCTTTTTATAAAAAAGGCACAGTATGTTTTGTAGGTGGCAGCATAAGCAGATGCGGGGGGCACAATTTTTTGGAAGCGGCAGTATTTGCCAAGCCTGTAATATTCGGGCAATATTATTATAATACGCCTGACGTGGCGGAAGCTCTGCTTAAGAGCGGAGGCGGGATATTGGCGGGGGAGAAGGATTTCGCCGCGAAACTGAAGAATTTGTTTGATGACAAGGCTTTGCTCGCCGCCAGCGGCGCCGCGGCCGGAGAATGTTCTTTATCTTTTAAAGGAGCTACCGACAGGACTTTAAAGGTAGTTGAAAAATATGGAAAATAAAAACAATAAAGTGTTGGTTTTGAGATTATCTTCTTTGGGCGATATAGTGTTGCTCTCGCCGGTGTTTAAGAATATAAAGGCGAAATGGCCCGACAGCAAAATTACCTTATTGGTAAAAGAGCAGTTCGCGCAGGCTTTGGCGGGGCACCCGGATATAGACGAAATAATGGTGTTTAAAGGCTTTATACCTACTTTGAGAGAAATAAGAGCCGCGCATTTTACCCACCTGCTTGACTTACACTCTACTCTTAGGACGATGTTGCTTTCTTTGTTTTCCGGTATCCCCAACAAACAGCGCTACAACAAAAATTCTTTGGCGAGGAGATTATACGTCAAATTTAAAATGCCCAGCCCCGCCTTGGAAAAACATACTCTTGAAAAGTATCTTGAAGCGCTCAAGCCTTGGGATATACCGATAAAATACAAAACGCCCGATTTGAACGATTGGAAATTTCAGGCGGTAGATTTGTCAAAGAAGGAAGTTCAGAATATTTGTATTTTCCAAACTTCGTTTTTGGGCGATTCTGTATTAACGACGCCGCTTATCCAAAAGACGGCAAAGATGTTCCCTCAGGCCAAGATTTTTGTGGTAACGCGTCCGGCGAACGTGGAAATTTTCCAGAATTTAAAAGAAGTCCATCAAGTTATTATCGATGATAAAAGAGGCTTGGGCAAGATATTTGGCGTATTTAAAACCGCAAAAAATATCAAGAAGTGCAATATCGACGTTATTTTAGTTCCGCACAGAAGTTTCAGGAGTGCCTTGATAGCTAAGCTGAGCGGTGTTAAAGTACGCATCGGTTTTACTAACAGCGAAGGCCGCTTTTTGTTTACGAAAACGGTCCCGTTTACTTGGATGATACACGACGCGGAACGCAATTTGTATCTTTTGCAGGGTATAGTGAACGAGAATTTCAAATCGGCCAATTTGAATATGCAGGGCGCGGGCGCCAACGCCGAGGACAGCGTCAGAGAAATGATAAAAGAGGCGGGCTTGGAAGGCAAAACTTTGGTAGGCGTGCACCCGGGTTCCGTCTGGCCTACGAAATGCTGGCCGCTTGAGAATTACGCCAAACTTATAACCAGAATGGAAAAGGAACTTGGCGTAACTTCGGTAATAGTAGGCGGTAAGGCGGATTTGGACTTGAGCGAACAAGTCTGCCGTTTATCGGACGCGCACCCCGTAAATTTCGCCACCAAGACCACTTTGACGGAGCTTATGGCGCTTATGAAGCATTTCAGATTGTTTGTTACGAACGATTCGGGGCCTATGCACATAGCTACGGCCTTTGGCGTACCGACTTTGGCGATTTTCGGGCCGACGACGAAGGAGCTCGGCTTTTTCCCGTACGGCGAGGGCAACAGAGTGGTGGAAGTTAAAGGCTTGCCCTGCCGCCCGTGCGCTTTGCACGGCGGGAAGAAATGTCCGCTTGGCCATTTTAAATGTATGAAAGACATAACGGTAGACGAAGTCTTTGATACCGCTAAAGAGATGTTGAATATACATAACGGCTAAGAGCGGAGCGCGTAGGATTAAATACGCATAATTTTATAGAGATAAATTAACTGAGGTACAACTGAGGTAAATATGAGAGGCATTAGAAGCGTAATATTTGTTGTAATATTTTTTATTTTAGCGGGCCTTATAGGCTACGGCCTGGAAAAAGTTGTGGTGGCGATACTGCCTTCCGACGCTGTCGGCAGCCTGGTAAGGGTGTTTGACATCGGGGTGCATGCATTGTCGTTCAATTTTAACGTATGCGGGATAATAGGTTTGATATTGTCTTATCTGATAGTAAGCTATTTGATGAAGAAATAAAATGCGTCTTATATTAGCGTCCTCCTCGCCCAGGCGCAGGGAAATACTTAAAAGACTGGGGTATAAATTTGACGTAATGTCCTCAAACATAGAGGAAAGTACGGACAAAAAGATGCCCCATGCCCGCGTTATGGACATAGCTTTAAAAAAAGCCTTCAGCGTAGCGGCTTTGTATCCTACCGCCGTGGTGATAGGCGGGGATACGATAGTCTATTGCAAAGGCGAGGTATTGGGCAAGCCGAAGGACGAAAAAGACGCGCTGAGATTATTGCATAAAGAAAACGGCAGCTGGCAGAGTGTATACAGCGGCTTGGCGATAATCTGTAAGGAAAAGAATAAGATATTTAGAGGCTACGACGTTACCAGATGCAAAGCTCGCAAACTTGGCGAGGACGTCCTAAAAGGCCTTGCGGGCAAGCATTTGGATAAGGCGGGCGCTTACGCCATGCAGGACAAAGACGATATGTTTATAGAGAGATTTGAAGGTTCTGCGGACAATGTGGTGGGCTTTCCTTCCGAGCTTTTTCTGGAGATGATAAAGGAGTTTGAAAATGATTAAGACCGATATTTTGATTATAGGCGCCGGCCCGGCTGCATGCGCGGCGGCGGTATATACTTTAAGGGCGGGTTTAAAGACGATAATGCTCGGCGGTGCCAATTTGGGCGGGCAGCTTTTGCAGACCAACGATATAGAAAATTATCCCGGCTTTATAGACCCGATATCCGGCTTTGAGATAATGGACAAAATGCACAAACAGTGCAAACGCTTGGGCGCTGAGATATTGGGGGAAACGGTAATAAAAATAGAAGGGGCGGAAAGCCCTTTTAGGATATCGGCGGAAAGTGGGGAGCAGTACGAGGCCTTAAGCGTGATAATAGCCACGGGCGCGGCTGCGCGTTGGTTGGGCGTCAAAGGCGAAGGCGAGTATAAAGGCAAGGGCGTATCGGCTTGCGCGACTTGCGACGGATTTTTCTTTAAAGGCAAGGAAGTGGCCGTGATCGGCGGGGGCAATACGGCTTTTGAAGACGCATTATTCTTGACAAATTTCTGCTCAAAAGTGTATTTGGTGCACAGGCGCGACGGATTTAGAGCAGATAAACTTACCGTAGAGAAAGCGAAAAGCAACCCTAAAATAGAAATCCTTATCCCTTATGTTGCCGAGGAAATAAAAGGCGAGAACGGCATGGTAACCTGCGCCGTGTTTAAGAATGTTAAGGACGGATCGTTAAAAGAGATAAAAGTAAACGGCGTGTTTATTGCGGTGGGCTCTATCCCGCAGACGGGATTTTTGAAAGACAGCGGGGTAAACCTTAGCGACGGCGGATACGTAAAAACGGACGAGAAGATGTCTACCTCCGTCAAAGGGATTTTCGCGGCGGGCGACTGCGCCGACGAATTCTACAAGCAGGCCATAGTAGCTGCGGGCAGCGGCGCAAAGGCCGCCATAGAGGCGATAAGTTTCGTCAATTTGATAAAGTAAAATACCAAGCGGATTTCGTTCGAGGCGATTGTCAAACATCGGTTTTGCCGATTAAACGAAATCCGCTTTTTTATTGCCTAAAATTTTACTTTTTTTGTTTGCGCGATAAATATATCGGCGGATTTCTAAGCCCTGCTTATAGAGGCTTAAATATCGGCGAGGGTCAAAAGAGGAGGTTGGTCTTCTTGCGTAATTTAAAAGAATTTTTTAGAGGGCCTTTTATTTCCTTTCCCTCTACGGTAAGAATATTTAGGGAGCCGTCTTCGTCTTTTTTAAGGAATTTTATACTGTCGCCGGGGTATCTTAGGGTGATATATTTTTTGTCGGCTATTCCGTAAGTGCCGCTGTCTTTGAAGGAAGCGGCCAAATTCTCCTGATATATTGTCTGGATGGAAAAGGTATAATCGGGATTTAAGGTAAGTTCTATTTCCATTTTGGAGCCGTCGGGCAAAGGAATAATGCCAAAGTATTGCCCCGCTATATTGCGTTGCGTGCACGCACAAAGCAGAACCAAAGATATAATCAGAAGAAGTTTTTTTGCGGCAGTCATAATCTATCCCGTTAAAATTACAATATAACAATTCTATAAAATTATCCTGAGATAATCACCTCGCAAGCGATTGCAGGCGGATAATTCAAGGTTAAGTAAAAGTGCTTTCTACATTACGCGCTCGAATATAACCATTATGGTAAATAGTTATAGGATAATGTAAAATATAAAATATGAGAAATCTTAGAATACCGCGTCGATTCGTCGCTTTTTTGATATTCGCTTTTTGTAATGCCGTTTTTTTCGGTTTGCTTAGAGCCATATTTTATTTTGCCAATAAACCGCAGGAGGATTTGTCGTCCTCCTTGCTTGAACGCGCTTTTTTTATAGGCTCCAGATTTGATTTGAGAATAGCGTTTCTTTTTGCCCTGCCTTTGGGTATAGCTTTTCTTTTTCCGTATAGAAAATGGTTGAAAAATACGCTTCTGACTCTTTACACTTGTGCCTTTGGCGCGATAATGTTGGTGTATTTTGTCGATTTCGGATATTTTGCCTATTTGACGGAAAGGCTGAACGCCTATATCTTTGAATTGGCGGCAAATACGGTAACTTCGGCCGAGATGGTCTGGCAGAGTTACCCTGTAGTAACTTTGGCGTTGGGGTTTTTTGTCTTAATGGCGGCTTTTTGGTTTTTGTTCAGGGTTTTGCTTAATTTCGCCTACGGCGGAACTGCTGCTCGCAAGAGAGATTATTGGTTTGCGCTTATCGGTCTTTTGATAGCGGCGGCTTTTGTGCACGGGCGGTTTTCGCAGTATCCGTTAAGGTGGAGCAATGCCTATTTCAGCAAGAACGCTTTTATATCTGCTTTGGCGCTAAATCCTTTGCAGAATTTATTTGATACTTATAAATTCGCAAAAGGCGGGGTGAGCTTCGACGAGAATAAAACAAGGGAATATTATGACGTCGTCGCCGACTATCTTGGCGTTAAAGAAAAGGATGCGGAAAAGCTAAATTTTGAACGTATCGTAACGCCCGCTCCCAAGGATAAGGACTACAATGTGGTGTTGATACTTACGGAGTCTTTTTCTTTTGACAAATCCTCGTTTAACAATCCCGAACTTCAGACTACGCCCCAAATGGAGGCTTTGGCGCGCAAAGGCCGTTTGTTTACGCGGTTCTTTACGCCTACTGCTGGGACGGCTAAGGGCGTATTTACTTCGATAACGGGTTTGCCGGATACCTCCACCGTTAAGACTTCTTCTCGCAATCCTATGATAGTCAGCCAGCACACTTTGATAAACGATCTTAAGGGCTACAATAAGTTTTATTTTATAGGCGGCAGCACCAGCTGGGGCAATATCCGCGGGCTATTGCAGTACAATATTGAAGGCCTTAAAATTTACGAAGAAGGTACTTACGAGAATGTGGAACGTAATGACGTTTGGGGCCTATCCGATTTGGATATGTTCCGCTATGCGGCGAAAACTCTTTCGGAAACCAAGGAACCGTTTTTCGCTATGATACAGACCTCGGGTTTTCACCGTCCGTATACGATCCCAGAAGATAGGGGCGACTTTGAGGAAATACACCAAGACGAAGATTTGCTTAAAGAATACGGTTTCAGCGGTAATGAAGAATACAATTCAATGCGTTTTCAGGATTATGCGATGGGTGAGTTCTTTAGATTGATAGAGAACGAACCTTTCTATAAAGACACATACTTTTTGATATACGGTGATCACAGCCTTACCACGTGGCAGTCGCGCAATACTCCTAAAGGCATAATAGATTTGGAACTTACCACGAACAATACTCCGTTGATAGTGGTGGGCCCCGGCATAGAACCTTCAATAGACGAAAAGCCGGCAAGCCAAGTGGATATAACGGCGACGATGTCTGGCCTGCTGGGCAAGCCATACAGGGAAACTGCTTTGGGCCGCAACTTGTTTGACGACAACATTAAACGCGGGGCTTTCATTTTAGCCTCTTCGGGCGCGCCTTTGCGGATAGGTTTTGTGGAGGACGATTTCTACTATACGATATGGCCTTCCAAGCAGGGAATGTTCAAATATCGATCAGACGACGGGGAAAAGGACTATTGCGGGCAGTATCCGCAAAAGTGCGAGAGAATGAAGACTTTGGCGCAAGGATTGTATGAAGCCGCCAAATACATAACCTATCACAATAAGTAATATACAGCTGCGGACGGATTTTTATTTGTTTTTATGGGGGAGCGATGATAATAAGCGCCGAAAATTTTTTGTTGATAGCGTCAATCCTGCTGTTTGTAAGCATAATAGCGGGGAAGACGGGCTATCGTTTCGGCGTGCCGGCGCTGCTTTTGTTTTTGGTAGTGGGAATGATATTCGGCAGCGAGGGTTTAGGCCTTCAGTTTTCCAGTTTCAAACAGGCTCAGTTTGTGGGTATGGCGGCATTGAGCGTCATATTGTTTTCGGGCGGTATGGAAACGAAAGCCTCAGATATCAAACCCGTCGTGGCGGAAGGTATAATTCTGTCTACGGTAGGAGTACTTCTCACAGCGGTTATAACCGGCCTGTTTATATACGCGATGGTAGGATTGTTCCCTAAGTATTTATCACTTAGTTTCGGCGGCTGTATGTTATTGGCGTCGGTAATGTCGTCAACGGATTCGGCTTCGGTTTTCTCTATTTTAAGATCCAAAAATCTACATTTGGCGCAAAATATGCGTCCTCTGCTGGAGCTTGAAAGCGGTTCTAACGATCCTATGGCGTATATGCTTACGATAGTATTTATACAGGTTGTACTTTCAAGCAGTGCGAGCATAGACGTTATGCTGTGGACTTTGGTAATACAATTTGTGCTGGGGATAGTGTTCGGATACTTGCTTGGGCGTTTGGCGGTATTTGTGATGAATATAATAAATCTGAACTATTCGGCGTTATATGCGATATTGTTGCTCTCGTTTGTATTTTTTATATTTTCCTTTACGGATTTGTTGGGAGGCAACGGATATTTGGCGGTATATATAGCAGGTTTGGTGGTTGGCAACAATAAGATGATATACAAGAAGAGCGTGATAACGTTTTTTGACGGGCTTACGTGGCTGTTTCAAATAACAATGTTCCTGATATTAGGTTTATTGGTAAACCCGAGCGAGCTATTTTTTGTATGGGCGCCGGCGGTGGCGATAGGCATATTTATGATAATAGCGGCCAGGCCCATAAGCGTTTTTATATGTCTGTGGCCGTTCAAAAAGATGACGCGCAACGCTAAATGGTTCGTATCGTGGGTAGGACTTAGGGGTGCTGTTCCGATAATATTTGCGACTTATCCTTTTGTCCAGGGGGTGCCTCATGCTCGGGAGATATTTAACATAGTGTTTTTTATAACTATAATATCTTTAGTGGTGCAAGGCACTACGGTGCCGTATAGCGCGAAGCTGCTGGGTTTGCTGAGCGAACCGGAATTTACCAAAGATTTTTCCGTAGAGATGCCGGAAGACATAGCCGTAACCGCGGAGTTTAAAGTCGACGAAAAATTTAAAGAAACCTATAATACCGTAGGTGATATGGGCGTCGGCGAAGGCGTGATGATAATGATGATAAAGCGCGGGGGAAAATTTTTCATACCCAACGGCAATACCGGATTGGAAGTCGGCGACAAGCTGCTTATTATAGGTTCGAAAGAAGAGGACTTGCAGGACTATTGCGGCAAAGCCGGCATGGAAAAGTACGAAATATACAACAGTTGATTGGAGGTAGTATGAGCATTTTATTGGTTTTAGGCATAGCGATAATAATCATATCGGTTTACGTAGCGGTATCTTATAATATGCTGATAAATTCAAAAAATATGGTAAACGCGGCGTGGAGTGATGTAGAAACTCAGATAAAGAGGCGTTATGATTTGGTGCCCAATTTGGTACATACGGTAAAGGGGTACGCTTCGCATGAGTCTTCGGTTCTGGAGAACGTGATGAAAGCGCGCAGCGCGGCGATGGAAGCCAAAGGCGGGGCGGAGGTACATTCCTCCGCGGAGAAGAATTTGACGAAATCTTTAAGAACGCTTATAGCCGTATCGGAAAATTATCCCGATTTGAAAGCCAGCGAGAATTTTTTAAAACTGCAGTTTGAACTTACCGATATAGAAGACAGAATAAAAGCCTCCCGCCGTTTTTACAATACCAATGTAATGGCGTTTAATACTAGGATAGAGCAATTCCCCTGCAATTTTATAGCCAAGTATTTCAAGTTTAAGCAGGCAGGCTTTTTTGAGCTTCCGCACGAAGAATCCGCCGCGGCGCAAAATCCTGCCGAGGTAGACTTTAAATGAATATCCACGAAGAGATAAAAGCCAATAAAATAAAAAGCGTTTTGATAATACTATTGTTCCCGCTTGTTCTTGGCGCTTTGATTTACGCTTCTTTATGGCTTGTTTTGTCTTTTGGCCATACACCGCAATCGCCCAGGCCTTTATATGTTGAGGTCCATTATTGGGCGGGTATGATATTGCCCATAATAAGCGTATTATCGATATTGTGGATGGTAATAAGTTATTATACCGGCGGCGATATGATGATGCGCGCAGCCGGCGCTAGGGAAATAAACCGCGAATCCGCACCTGAGATTTACAGCCTTGTGCAGAATGTCGCGGCAACGGCGGGCTTGCCGGTACCGAGGGTGTTTATAATGAACACTAAGGCTTTAAACGCTTTTGCGACTGGTCGCGATCCCGAACACGCGGCGATAGCCTTGACGATAGGGATAATAGAAAAACTAGACAGGCCCGAGCTTGAGGGTGTAATCGCGCACGAAATGGGGCATATTATCAATCGTGATATCCGCCTTATGATGTTGGTTAGTACGGGTATAGGGGTGTTGACGCTTTTGGGGCAAATTCTTATCAGGGTGCGCGGGCGCGGCAAGAACGGGCAGGGCGCCTTGGTTTTAAATATCGTCGGTATAATTTTATTGATATACGGCAGCTTTTTGGCGCCTGTAATAATGTTTGCGCTTTCAAGGCGCAGGGAGTTCCAGGCGGACGCGACGTCGGCGTATCTTACCAGAAACCCCGAAGCGCTTGCCCGCGCCTTGGAGAAGATAAGCGGCAACAGCGTGGTGGAAAGCCTAAAGAACAATTCTTTGGTGTCGGCCTCATGCATAGAAAAGGCGGACGTATCTTCCGAGATGTCTTTGGCGGGTTTGTTTTCCACTCATCCTCCGATAGCGGAGCGCGTAAAGGTGCTTAGGGGCATTAAAGCCTAAATGCTGTTTTGTTATTTAGCTTTTACGGTGATAATATTACGGTATAAACTTAATTTTTAAATTCTTTTTTCAGTTCGCCGTAACCTTCTTTTTCCAAATCCTCATAGGGTATAAAGCGCAAGGCGGCGCTGTTTATGCAGTATCTTGTGCCCGTGGGGGAGGAGGCATCTCCCTCGAATATGTGGCCCAGATGGGAATCGCCCGCTTTGCTGCGCACTTCTGTTCTTTGCATACCGTGCGAGTTATCAGCCTTAAATACCAAAGAAGAGTTGCTTATCGGCGCGCCGAAGCTGGGCCAGCCCGAAGAACTTTTATATTTCTGTTCCGACGAAAACAAAGGTTCTCCCGTAACAATATCTACGTAAATTCCTTTTTTGTCTAAATTCCAATATTCATTTTTGAAAGGCGGCTCCGTAGCGGCGTTTTGGGTAACCTCGTATTGTTGTTTTGTAAGTTTCTTTTTAAGATGTTCCTGCGAGGGTTTTGAATATTGTGCGTCGCTTTTGCCGTCGCCGCCGAATTTGGCGGCGCATATCGATATTTCTCCGCCGGAGATATGGCAGTATCCGCCGGGGTTTTTCTGTAAGTATTTTTGATGGTATTCTTCCGCGGGGTAAAAGACGGTAAGGGGTTCTATCAGCACTTTAAAAACGGGCTGGGATAGTTTAACCTCGTCCGCCGCGGCGTTAATTGCGGGCAGCTCGGCTTCATCTGTGTAAAATACGCCCGTCTGATATTGGGTGCCGCTGTCGTTGCCTTGTTTATTCTCTACGGAAGGGTCTATAACGTAGAAGTAGGCTTTTAATATATTTTCCAAGGAGATTACCTGCGGATCATACTCCACTTTTACCGTTTCTTTATAACCGGTATTTCCGGCGCATACCAATTTGTAATCTGGGATAATGTCTTTATTGCCGTTTGCATATCCTACCGTCGTGTTGACTACACCGTTTAGGCTGTCCATAAGTTTTTGCATACCCCAAAAACAGCCGCCTGCAAGGTATATTGTTTTTAAATTTTTGTTTATTTTTGTTTCATTTTTCTGCATATAACGTGAACTCTCTTTTCTATCGTGTATTTTGAAGCCAAAAATCAATAAGGCGGCAATCAAGGCCCCCAAAGCCGCCGCGGCAGTATATTTCATAATTTACCTCCGCTTAGACAAGCGGGTTTTACCCCTGATTTTATTATAAGGTTATTGGCGGATTTTGCAAGCGGATATAAAAAACCCCCGTTAAAAACGGGGGGCCTTTCAATATCTGTTAAAGTTCAGTGGCCTTATTTTGCTTAAAGTCTTTAGGGCCGAAGGCAAATCCCGGTGTATAACCGCATAGATATTTATTATTGATTTTAAGATGTCGGCATTCGGAATTTGTTTTATATCCCGTTTGAACGGCAAGAAGTACAAATCCAACTCCAAATCTTTTGTTGCCATCGGGAAGTAGTAACGGAAATCCAACTTATAAGCACCTTTTTCCGTATAGAATCTTATTCGTCTTTCGCTGTTTTTGTTTAGGGTGGAGGTCTTTTCAACTTCTAAAAAGCAACCCCTTGCGCCAAGATATTTTGCCTTAAGCGCTTTTAACATTTTGCTTCCGTATCCTTTCCCGTGATATTTTTGCGATACGGCAATGTATTCCAGCCAGATAAAGTTCATTTCTTTATCCTGCCATACAAGCATATATCCTATATCATTGGTTTTGCCTTTAATATGGCTTTGCGCCAGCCATATGTCGTAAGAAGAAGTTTTTGCTATTTCCAGGAAGGTATTTTTTGCTTTTATTTCCACATAAGGAAATTGCTTTTTCATATCTTCATAAATAACGTCAAACTCGGCCGCGCCGGCCTTTGATAAAATTATCGACATTTCAAACCTCCTTTCACTAAGTTGACGATTGCGAAATTTATTTTATGCTGCCGCGGTTAATGTAATTATATCATTTAATGTAAAGTTTTTAAACAAAGTAACCTTTTTATGGTAACTTTTTGTAAACGAAATTGCCGAATATTTTTTAAAAGAGGTAAAATATAATATATGTATAAACCTATAATACTGCTTGTGATATCGAACATATTTATGACTTTCGCGTGGTACGGGCATCTTCGCTTTAAGGACAAAGCCTTGTGGCTGGTAATATTGGTAAGCTGGCTGATAGCTTTTGTGGAGTATTGTTTTCAGGTCCCGGCAAACAGGATTGGGCACGAATTTTTTTCCGCCGCTCAGCTAAAGGGAATGCAGGAGGTAATAACCCTAGCCGTATTTGCGGTGTTCAGCATAGTGTATCTTAAGGAGAATTTACGGTGGAACCATTATGCGGGGTTCCTGCTGCTGATAATGGCGGCTATGCTGATTTTTAAGAAATAGCCCGATTTTACGGTATAAAACTTTTAGAGCGCAAAAAAAAATCGGGCAAAGTACAAATACTCTTTAAATAGTTTTGCGAAAATGATATAATAAATAAAAGTTCAAGGGCGTGTAGCTCAGTTGGGAGAGCGCCTCGTTCGCAACGAGGAGGTCGTGGGTTCGACTCCCATCACGTCCACCATACGATTTGATAAACCGGTTACCAGCTAATCGGTTTTTTTGTTATATAGGATATAAGTCAAACCCGCCAAAGGATATTTTGATAGAATATATAAAAACAGGCGGTTGACAGAGGTAAACATTATGTTAAACAAAATTCGCGTTAAGGACGTGGGCGGCCACGTAGGACAAGAGATTACTTTAAAGGGGTGGCTCTACAATAAGCGTTCAAGCGGGAAATTACATTTTTTGCAATTAAGGGACGGCAGCGGGATAATCCAATGCGTAGTTTTCAAGGGCGACGTAACGCCGGAGGTTTTTGAACTTGCCGATAAAATAACGCAGGAATCTTCCATAGAGGTTACTGGCACTGTGCGTGAGGATAAGCGTTCGCCTTTGGGCTTTGAACTTGGCGTAAAAGATATAAAAGTTCTGCAGATGGCAAAGGATTATCCGATTTCGCCCAAGGAGCACGGCACGGCCTTTTTGATGGACAACCGCCATTTATGGCTTAGGTCCAGCAGGCAGGTGGCGATACTTAAAATTAGGGACGAGATAATATTCTCGATAAGGGAATATTTCAAAAACAACGGGTTTGTTTTGGTGGATTCCCCGATATTGACGCCCGCGGCGTGCGAGGGCACCAGCACTTTGTTTGAAACGGATTACTTCGGCCAAAAGGCATTGCTTTCGCAAAGCGGGCAGCTTTACGGCGAAGCTTCGGCTATGGCTTTGGGCAAAATATATTGCTTTGGGCCGACATTCAGGGCGGAAAAATCCAAGACGCGCCGCCACCTTACCGAATTTTGGATGGTTGAGCCGGAAGTCGCCTTTAACGATTTGGACGACAATATGGACTTGGCGGAAGATTTTATCTGCTACATTGTCGAGAAAGTTTTAAAGAATTGCCGCGCCGAGCTTGAAGTATTGGGCCGCGACATCAGCAAACTTGAGAATATCAAAAAGCCGTTCCCGCGCATATCCTATACCGAAGCGATAGAGATATTAAACAAGAACGGCAATCCGACGCAATGGGGCGGCGATATCGGCGGCGACGAGGAAACTATAATATCCAAAAGTTTCGACAGGCCCGTAATGATACACCGCTATCCCGCGGCGATAAAAGCTTTCTATATGAAGCGCGACCCTAAGGACGAAAAACTCGCCCTTGCCGTTGACGTAATCGGGCCAGAAGGCTACGGCGAGATTATCGGCGGCAGCCAAAGGGAGGAAGATTACGACGTATTGGTCAAGCGCATACACGAACAAGGCCTTGACGAAAGCGCGTTTGACTGGTACCTTGATTTGCGCAAATACGGCAGCGTACCGCATAGCGGCTTCGGTATGGGCATAGAGAGGGCGGTAGCGTGGATATGCGGCCTTCCGCACGTTAGGGAAACGATACCGTTCCCGAGGCTTATGGACAGGCTTAAACCGTAATCAAGGTTATAGTCGCAAATTTGAACCCGGCCTCGCGCCGGGTTTTTTATCGTCAAGGCCTTTGATAAGAATAGGCCCGCAAGCGATAAATATTTATAATTTAAAATGATAGAATATAATATATGGCAAAATTGGTAAGAGGATTTAGAGATATTTTCGGCCCGGAAGCGGCCGCATTGACCGCGCTGGAAGCTTCGGCGCGCAAGGTATTTAAACTTTACGGCGTCAGCGAACTTCGCATACCGACCGTAGAGCAGAAGGAGCTATTCGTAAAAGCGACGGGTACCACTACCGACATAGTTCAAAAGGAAATGTACAGTTTTGAGGACGCGGGGCACCGCCTCTTGGCGCTTAGGCCGGAGGGAACACCCGGCGTGGCGCGCGCGTATATAGAGAATAACTTCGCGCAGGGCTCGCCCGTCCAGCAGTTTTTTTATATAGGCAATATGTTCAGGGCGGAGCGTCCTCAGGCGGGGCGTTACCGCGAGTTTGAGCAAATCGGCGCGGAATTTTTGGGCAATCCGGCCCCTGCGGCCGATGCTCAGGCAATATTGCTGTTAAAAGATATTATGAAGGACTTCGGCGTAAAGCATTACAGCGTAAAGATAAATTCCTT
This sequence comes from Candidatus Proelusimicrobium volucris, assembly GCF_959605025.1. Taxonomy (NCBI): domain Bacteria; kingdom Pseudomonadati; phylum Elusimicrobiota; class Elusimicrobia; order Elusimicrobiales; family Elusimicrobiaceae; genus Candidatus Proelusimicrobium; species Candidatus Proelusimicrobium volucris. The sequence goes on from NZ_CAUHCY010000003.1 coordinate 106,881, forward strand.
AGGCTGCGAAAAGTGCCGTCCTTTATACCGTCAGGCTCTTATAGAATATTTATCCTCTTCAAAAGACGATCTTTGCGACTTGTGCAAGGACCGTTTGGAACGCAATCCCCTTAGAGTATTGGACTGCAAAATCGACGGCCCCAAATTTAAGGAAAGCGCACCTAAAATGGCTCTGTGCCCGGAATGTGAGGAACATTTCTCTCAGGTAAAGAAGCTTTTGGACGGCAAGATAGACTACATAGTAGATCCTTGTCTTGTGCGGGGTTTGGATTACTACACGAGAACGGTGTTTGAATTTCAAGCGGGGGAAAGCTCCCAAAACGCGATAGCGGCGGGCGGCAGGTATGACACGCTTATAAAATCAATGGGCGGGGCGGATATACCGGCGGTAGGCTGGGCTATGGGCGCGGAACGCACTTGCGCGGCTTTGGGCGCTCTGCCCGATTACGGGGAAAAGAAGGTATATGTAGTCAGTTTAGAAAAGGACTGCAACGAATACGCTTTTAATATAATGCAGACTTTGAGAGATGCGGGCATCATAACGGAAGGCGGCCTTTTTGATAAGAATATCAAAGGCCAGATGAAGCAGGCCGACAGGACAAAAGCTTCCTTGGCGGTGATAGTCGGCGGTACGGAAAAGGAACGCGGCACGGCCGAACTTAAGGATTTGACAAGCGGCGAGCAGAAGGAATATTTGATAAGCGAGCTCGCCGCCGCGATTAAAAACATAAAATAGACTTGGTGGATTATGAAAAGAACAAATTACTGCGGCGAGATAACCGCCGCGCTTGAAGGGACAAAGCAAACGCTCTGCGGCTGGGTGCACGGCTACCGCAACCACGGCGGCGTTTTGTTTATAGATTTAAGGGACAGGACGGGTTTTGTACAGTTGGTGGTAGGGCCCGAGAACAAAGAGGCTTTTGAAGAAGCTTCTTCTTTAAGGAACGAATACGTCGTCCGCGCGCAGGGCGTGGTAGCGCGGCGCAAAGAGGGCTACGTAAACAAAAATATTACCACCGGCGAAGTAGAGATAATAGTAGATAAAATAGAAACTTTAAACACCTGCGTGCCTTTGCCTTTTGATATCGATACCGACAAGAATATATCGGAAGACATTCGCCTTAAATACCGCTACTTGGATTTGAGGAACGCCAGAATGGTGCGCAATTTGACAACACGCCACCGCTTGGCGCAGGTAATAAGGCGTTATTTTGACGAGCACGGCTTTTTGGAAGTGGAAACGCCAATCCTAACTCGCTCCACGCCAGAAGGCGCACGCGATTATTTGGTGCCTTCCAGGGTTCATAACGGCAAGTTTTACGCTTTGCCGCAAAGCCCGCAAATGTTCAAGCAGACTTTGATGGCCAGCGGCATAGACAGATACTTCCAGCTCGCCAGAGCGTTCCGCGACGAGGATCTGCGCGCAGACAGACAACCCGAACACACCCAAGTGGATATAGAAATGTCCTTCGTGGAACTTGACGATATTTTTGAAATAGCGGAAGGTATGATGCAAACGGCGTTTAAAGCGGTCGGCGAGGAAATAAAAGCCCCGTTTATCCGACTGCCTTACAAAGAGGCTCTTTTGCGTTTTGGCAGCGATAAACCCGATATGCGCTTTGATATGGAAATATCGGATATAACTGAAATATTCAAAGCGACCGCATTCAAAGTTTTTGAAGCCGTAATAAAAGACGGCGGCGCGATAAGGGCTTTAAAAGCCGATTTGAGCGCGGATAAACTCAGCCGCGGCGTCATTGACAAACTTACCGAATTGGTCAAAAAGAACGGCGGGAAAGGCCTTGTATGGCTCAAATTTAAGGACGGCAAATTTGAAGGGCCTTCGGCCAAATTCTTTAAAGAAGAAGAACTTAAGGCTTTGTCCGATCATTTTAAGCCCGAGCAAGGCGATACGGTCTTTATCGGCAGCGACGCAAAAGCCGATACCTGCGCTTTGTTTATGGGTGCTTTAAGGAAGGAGCTTATCAAGATTTTGGAACTTAAACCCAAAGTAAAATGGGCGCCTTTATGGGTGGTGAACTTCCCGCTGTTGGAATATATTCCCGAAGAAGACCGCTATGACGCGGCGCATAATCCGTTTACCGCGCCCGTGACGGAAGATATACCGCTTTTGGACAGCGATCCTTTGAAAGTAAGGTCCTATCAGTTTGATATGGTGCTAAACGGAATGGAATTGGCGTCCGGTTCTATAAGGAACCACAGGCGCGACATTCAAGAGAAGATTTTGGCTTTGATGAAGCATTCCAAAGAGGAAGCGGCCAGAAGATTTGGTATGCTTTTGAACGCTTTGGAACGCGGCACTCCTCCGCACGGCGGAATGGGGCTCGGTTTTGACAGGCTAACGGCTTTAATCTGCGGGGAAGATTCCATTAAGGAAGTTATAGCGTTCCCCAAGACGACCGCGGCGTCCTGCCCGCTTACGGAATCGCCTAATATAGTCGACCAGAAGCAGTTGGACGAACTTGGCATAGCGATAACGCATATGGAGGAAGAGAATAAATAAATTTGCGAAAGCGATACTGTAAAAATTGGGCGTAGGCCGAGAGATCTTCCCTTTAAAGGAAATGTCCGTAATTCTCTTGAGGTTTGGCCTTGGCTCAATTTGCAAGAATCTTCCTTTTTTAGGTAAGCAGCTTGGCGGCATAATTTCCTTTGTAAAAGTTTAAGGGATGTATGCCGCCTTTTTTCGGTGTCGATGTAATTTCGTAAGACGTGTTTTAATTGATATAATTTATAATATCAGAATCCCAGATGTAAAATCTTAAAACGGTGTTGTTCAAAATATAAATTATTGTTATATTAGATAATAGGGGAAAATATAACTCGTAAAAGGGAAAGCGAATATTTTTATGTATAGACTTCTCGTATTGTTTTTATTTGTATTATTTTTTGTACCGTTAAACGCGCAGCGAATGGTAAAATATGTAACATTTTACCCGGTGCCCTACGGCAGCCATCAAAGACTAAATGTAACCGATAATGCCATAATAAGCGGGCGAGATCAGGGGGAGAGTGTTATAGCGGGGAAACTTGCGGTGCCGACCTCGCCGACATTTGAAGGTACGGTTTTGTTGGATGTACCAAGCGGTACACAAGTTTTTGTAGGTTCCGGCATTAGATCGGGTGACGTCGATACCGGTACTATTTACGGCGATGCGTATATTACGGGGCCTGATACTTCCTTAGAAAATCTTGATAATGTGATAACGAACGCCTATGTGGCCGATACCGCGAATGTTAATTATTCTTCTATATTTGACGGCAAGAGCCTTTCCGACCTGCCTAATTGCGGGGACAGCGTACCTTCTTGGAAAGCCTTGCGCCTTAAAGGAAGCGAAGAATGTAAATACTATTTGACATGCAGCGGCAGCGGCGATACCGGTTGCGAAAAAGCGCCAGATTTGCCCGAATGTGAGTTTGGCCCGTGGATTATGGCTACTACGGATATGATAGATACTTGCGGCAGTTCCCGAAGACAGGGCTGCATACAAACTTCTGCCTGCGGCGCCTCCGACAGGCCGTGCGTAAAATTAAGGGAGGCCGTATATTCCCAAATACCCACAAGGTTTAATTGCGGTATGGGGAAAAGTTTAAGCCAGTATTGTTATAGCGGCAGTACAAAGTGCACGGACGCAAACGTTAGTTTTGTTTGCCGCCAGCACGACGGACCTAAAAATATGACGCTAAACGGATATTACACAGCCGCGGAATATTGCTCTTTCTCCACTGATTATGAAGCCACATTCTGGTGCAGGGAAAATCCTTCCAAGAGAGGCTGCTTGATTTACGGCAATGCCGCTTCTTATACGGCTTCTTTGGCTTGCGCGCAATCTTATAGTATTACCAGCTCCTCCTACGCTGCTTGTAGAAATGCCACTGTTAACGTGGGCGGTTACATTTGCCAAGACGGAGAAGACGACGCAACCGTATATTACAGAGTATGCGGCGGAGTTTAGCCTTACTTCGCGGCATAAAATATATAATTTGATGACGGAAAAGACCTCGGCATTTTGCGCCGAGGCCTTTTTTATTAATATATTGAAACGTTAAAAACCCGCCGTTTATTCGGCGGGGTTATGTTTGCTATGCCTTCGGCTTAAAAGTAGATATCTCTTTCGCCTTGGGCCACTTTCTCAAGATTGGCTTTGGTTTGGGCCGCTCTTGAAGGGGGAAGATCCTTCATCATTTTATCTATGAGAGCAAGTCCTTTCGCTTTAAGTTCCGGCGAGGCGAAATCATAGAGATATTCCGCAAAAGTAAACATAGCGTTAGGCAGACAATGTGCCTTTATCAAACCCGGTTTGGCTAGGTCCATAAAGTCTTTGCCGACGCGCCCCAGTCTATAACAGCCCGTGCAGAAAGAGGGGATATAGCCGTGGTCTACTATATCGGATATTACGGCTTCCAAAGATCTATGGTCGCCGCGGGTAAATTGCTCATCGGCGTTATCGTCCTCGTATCCGCCGGGATTGGTTTTGCTGCCGCCAGATATTTGGGATATGCCTAGTTCGAAGGCGTCGCGGCGCATCTGAGCGTTTTCCCGCGTGCTTAGTATTATGCCGGTATAAGGAACGGCGATTCTCAAGACGGCTATAATCTTTTTAAAGTCCTCGTCGTTTACGGCGTAGGGGGGGTGCTCGCTTAACGGAGAGCCGCAGGCGGGCTCTATTCTGGGCACGGAAATGGTGTGCGGGCCAATGCCGAACTTATCTTCCAAATCTTTGATGTGCTGAAGCATTGCCAGTACCTCAAATTTATAGTCGTAAAGGCCAAGCAGTGCGCCAATTCCAACATCATTCAAGCCCGCCTCTAAAGCTCTGTGCATGCCCATAAGGCGGAACTCATAGTCGGCTTTTTTCCCTGCCACGTGCATTTTGTGATAGGTGTCTTTATGGTAGGTTTCCTGGAACAGTTGGAAGGTGCCGATATTGTGTTTTTTAAGTTCTTTAAATTCTTCCAAGGTTAAAGGCGCGATATTGACGTTTACGCGTCTTATATTATTTTTGCCTTCTCTTACGGAATAGATGGAATCTATTGAATCAAAGACGTATTTCAGGCCCGCGCCGGTATAAGATTCGCCGGCTACCATAAGTATTCTTTTATGGCCTTGTTTAAGAAGGGCTGAAGTTTCGTTTTTAACCTCGTCTTGGTTTAAAGCTTTTCTGTGCAAGTCTTTGTTTGATGCTCTAAACGCGCAGTAGAGGCATTCGTTAAAACATACGTTTGAAATATATAAAGGCGCGAAAAGAACCAAACGATTTCCGTATATTTCCGTCTTTATGTATTTTGCGGTTTTGTATAATTCTTCCAGCAAATCTTTGTCGGTAAGGTTAAGCAGGGCGGCGGTTTGCTCGAAGGAAATGCCTTTAAGCTCGCGCGCCTGTGTAAGAATGTCTAAAATCTGTTGCTTGTCAGCTTTTTGGGTTTTAGATAGATTGTCAAAAATTTCGTTCTCGTTTATCATACTTATATTGTACAACTTTAAAAGCGAAGCGGATAAAACGCTCTTTTGCGATTTTTTGTCGCCTTTTGAGTTATCTAAATCCGTTTTATCCGCTTTATTCAAAAACTTACTGCAGTTGGGAAGTACAGTTTGGGCATCTTACGGCTTTTATGTTTATGGCCGATTTGCAGAATGGACATTCTTTTGTAGCGGCGGCGGGCTGTTCTCTCCTGATTTTACTTATTACTTTTACCATCATAAAAACGGCCCATGCCGTTATAAGAAAGCTGACTGCTGTATTAAGAAATGATCCCAAATTCAAAATTACGGCGCCCGCACTCTGGGCCGCTTCGGCCGAGGGGTACGGCCCTGTTGCTTCGGCGCCGTTTTTAAGCGTAAAAAACAATCCGCTGAAATTTATCTTTGAAGAAAGTATATTTATCGGGGGCATTATCAAATCTTTAACCAAAGAGTTTATTACCCCGTTAAACGCGGCGCCCAAAATAATACCTACCGCCATATCTACCATATTGCCTTTTACGGCGAAGTTTTTAAAATCCTTAAAAAGACCTTTTATATAAGCCGTCATATTTATTCTCCTTTAATCAAAACACCCCTTTGAAAAGGGGTGTTTTTTGTTGAGTATATTTTAGCAATTATAACTTGCCGAATACCACTTTTATCACTTCTTCCATTCTGGTAACGGGGATAAGTTTAAGTTCTTTTCTTATCTGTTCCGGTATTTCGGAAACGTCTTTCTCGTTTTCCTTGGGATAGAGAATGGTTTTTATGTTCTCCCTGTAAGCGGCGAGGAATTTTTCCTTTATTCCGCCTACTGGCAGTACGCGCCCCGTTATCGTGATTTCGCCCGTCATCGCTACGCCTTTCTTTACGGGTTTATTGGTGATAACGCTTAGCAGGGCCGTACATATCGCGGTGCCGGCCGAGGGGCCGTCCTTGGGTACGGCGCCTTCGGGGAAGTGCAGGTGAAAGTCCGTCTTGTCGAAGTTGAACTTCTTGCCGTAGCCTTTGCTTCTTATGAAGCTTAAAGCCGCGCGGACGCTTTCTTTCATCACGTCGCCGAGTTTGCCCGTAAGTATCAGCTGGCCTTTGCCGTGAAAGGAAGTGGCCTCTATGGCCAAAGTTTCGCCCCCGACGGAAGTCCAAGCCAAGCCCGTGGCTATGCCGACGCCGTTTTCCTCCGCGAAGGTATTGGCGTATCTGGGTATGCCCAAAAACTTATGCAAATTCTTTGGGGTAACTTTTATCGGCTTTTTATTTTCCAGATATTGCTTTGCGGCTTTGCGGCATATCGTGCCGATTTCACGCTCAAAATTGCGTACGCCGCCTTCGCGGACATATTCCCTCATAATAAGGTCCAGTGCGGGCACTTCTACTTTGAGGCTCCCTTCCGGCAGGCCGTGTTCTTTCATCTGCCTGGGCAGGAGATACCTTTGCGCTATTTCCCGTTTTTCGTAGTGGGTATATCCGGAGAATTCTATAATTTCCAAGCGGTCTCTTAAGGTTACCGGTATGGAACTTAAGGAATTTGCCGTCGTTATGAACATTACTTTGGATACGTCGAACGGGACGTCAAGGTAATGGTCCACAAAGTCTTTGTTTTGTTCCGGGTCTAAAAGCTCCAGCAAAGCCGCCGCGGGATCGCCGCGCCAATCGGAACCCATTTTGTCTATTTCGTCGAGCAAAAATACGGGGTTATTGCTTTTTACTTTGCTTATGCCCTGTATTATTCTGCCCGGCATGGAGCCGATATAGGTGCGTCTGTGTCCGCGGATTTCGCTTTCGTCGCGCACTCCGCCCAAGGACATTCTTACGAATTTGCGCCCTATCGCCTGCGCTATGGATTTGGCGATAGAAGTCTTGCCCGTTCCCGGAGGCCCTACAAAGCAGAGAACGGGGCCTTTAAGGCTTTTGGTAAGCTGTCTTACGGCCAAATATTCCAAAATTCTCTCTTTTACTTTCTCAAGCCCGTAATGGTCTTTATCCAAAAGTTCTTTGGCCTTGTTTATGTCTAAAATATCCTCGGTCGATATAGCCCAGGGCATATTTACCAGCCAGTCCAAAAAAGTTCTCGATACGGTCGATTCAGGCGAGAACGGCGCCATTTTGGAAAGGCGCTCAATTTCTTTTTCCGCCACATCTGCCGCGTATTTGGGCAGATTATTCTTCTTTATTTTGGCTTTAAGGTCATCAATATCCTTTTGGAAGTCGTCTTTCTGGCGCAATTCCTTTTGAATGGCTTTCATCTGCTCGTTAAGATAATATTCCTTTTGCGATTTTTCTATTTGGCTTCTTACTTTGGAATGTATTTTCTCTTCCAAAGTGATGATTTCCACCTCGCTGGCGAGCAGTTTCAAAAGTTTTTCCAATCTGGGCTTTACGGCGACGGTTTCCAAGATGTCTTGCCTGTCCTGAGTTTTGACTATAATGTTGGAGGCGATGGTATCGGCCAATTTAGAGGGTTCCTCAATTTGTCTTAAAAAGGATACGCCCTCAATTGCGATGCGTCTTGTAACCATTGCGTATTCTTCAAATTGGTCGAGCGTTTGGCGCATAAGGGCTTTAAGCTCGGCGTCGGGCTGGGTGTTGTCGACGGGATACTCTACATTGGCGTACCAGCATTTTGCGACGGGATTAAACTGCAAGTCGTTAATTTTTGCGCGCGCTATGCCTTGCAGAAACACTTTCATGCTGCCGTCGGGCATTTTAAGCGATTGCGTAATCTCCGCCAATACGCCGAATTTGTAAATATCGTCGGCGGTCGGCTCGTCTATTTCTGCCGCTTTTTGTGATACGGCTATGATATATTTCCCGCTGGTACCCAAGGCCAATTCTATGGCCATTACGGATTTTTGTCTGTCCACCGATATCGGCAGCGACATTCCGGGAAACATTACCACGTCTCTTATCGCTATCGCGGGCAAATTAGCCGGATAGGAAGATGTTTCGTTTTTTATGTCGTCTATTATGTTCATATTTCGGTTTTACCCCGTAAAACTTTCAAATCTGTATATGCGGGCTTAATTCTGTCTAAAGCCGCAATATTATTATATCCAATTTTAGCAAATAAAACAAGAGGTTGCTAATTATGAGGCCGCCTCGCGCAATACTTCTCGGCGGGATAATGGGGATAAATGGTAAAATATATAAAATGGAAACAATTGAAAAGGCCATAAAAACGCACGCTTTGACAAAGGGTGAGATAATAACCCTTTTAAACATACAAGACGCTTCTTTATTATATGAAGCGGCCGACCGCGTTCGACGTGAAAGCGTCGGCGACGGCGTGCATTTAAGGGGGCTTATAGAGATTTCCACCGTCTGTAAACGAAACTGTCTTTATTGCGGGCTTCGGCGCGATAATAAAAAGATATTTCGCAGCCGTATGACACCAAAGGAAATAATAACCCACGCGCAAGCCGCCGCCAAGGCGGGATATACGACGCTGGTCTTGCAAGGGGGGGAGGAAGACGGCTTCGGCGCGGATAATATGGCGGGCGTCATAAAAGAAATAAAGCGCTTGGGCTTGGCCGTTACCTTAAGTTTGGGCGAAAAGAGTTTTGAGGAATATTCCCTCTACCGCCAAGCGGGTGCCGACAGATATTTGTTAAGAATAGAAACTACCGACAAAACCCTATACGAAAAACTGGACCCGGGCATGAGTTTTGAAAACCGCCTTCGCTGTCTTAAGGATTTGGGGCGGTTAGGTTATGAGGTCGGCTCGGGTTTTATGGTCGGGCTTCCTGACCAAAGCGTTGATAGCATTGCCGATGATATTTTGTTTTTAAAAGCCCTGCCCGTACATATGGCTGGCATAGGGCCTTTTATCGCCAATCCCGATACTCCGCTGGCAAACTGCGGCAAAGATAATTTCGATTTGTCTTTAAAGGCGATGGCCGTAATAAGGCTTTTGATGCCTAATATCAACATACCCGCCACTACCGCTATGGAAACTTTAAGGCCCGACGGCCGTTTTACGGCGTTAAAGAGCGGCGCTAATGTAATAATGCCGAACGTCGGCGGCGATATGAGCGAGTATTATCGTCTATACCCCGGCAAAGCTAGGGCGGGCGAAGTAAAAGAATATAGGGCGGAATTGGAAAAGAAACTTAAAGCCATCGGCCGCTTCATAGACGAAGGGCCCGGCATAAGCAAGGCCTATATAGCGGAGGATAAAAAATGAACTTTTTTTTAATCAGTTTGGGCTGCCCCAAAAATCTTACAGACAGCGAGGACTTCTGCGCCAATCTTATGGCGCATGGTCATAAACTCGTGTTTGATTTGCAAGAGGCTGAGGGGATAATCATAAATACCTGCGGCTTTTTGGCTTCTTCGGTAAAAGAAGCTAAAGACAATATCAAAGCGGCTTTAAAACTTAAAAAGAAAGGCCAAATAAAAAAACTGATAGTTACCGGCTGTATGGTTGATAGGCTTAAGGGCGAAGTCAAAACGGAGTTCCCCGACATCGACTTGGTTTTATCCATATCCGAGCAACCCAAAATAGATAAACTTATCAATAGAAAAGGTGAGTACATAAAACCCATTCAAGATAAGATGGTACCCTCGCCTTACAAAATGACGCTTACCGCCCCGCACAGCGCTTATTTAAAGATAGCCGACGGCTGCAATAACCGCTGCGCCTATTGCGCGATACCTTATATAAGGGGGAAATACCGCTCCAAAACTGTGGAGGATATTATAGCGGAAGCGCGGATTATGGCGCGCGCGGGGGTAAAGGAATTTTCCGTAATAGCGCAGGATACCACCTCTTACGGGCAGGATTTGTACGGCAAGCCTCAGCTTGAGAAACTGCTTAAAAAAATGGTTAAGATAAAAAATCTTGAACGCATAAGAATAATGTATGCTTACCCGCATAGGGTAACTAAGGAGCTGGCGGAGATTATGGCAGGGGAAGACAAAATCTATCCTTATATAGATATACCGCTCCAGCACATTTCCGATAATATGCTTAAAGCCATGCGGCGCCATTGCGGCGCGTCCAAAACCAAAGAGGTTCTTGCTATGCTCAGGGAAACGGTACCCGATATAGCGATAAGGACTAATTTTATAGTCGGTTTCCCCGGCGAAACTGAAAAGGATTTTGAAGAACTTAAAGATTTCGTTTCGGACTTCAAATTTGACAATGTGGGCGTTTTTGAGTTTTTTAGGGAGCCAGGTACACCCGCTTACGAGATGAAAGGCCAAATCCCGGCCCGCGTCAAAAAAGAGCGCGCCGCCGCTTTGGAGAGCGTTCAAAGCAGAGTTGTTGACGAGATAAACAAGAAACTCGTCGGTGTGGAAATAGAGGTGATAAGCGACTCGGCGACTTTCGGCCGCACCTATAAAGACGCACCCGATATAGACGGTAGGGCGGAATTTACCGCACCCGTGGAGGCGGGGAAAATATTTAAGGCTAAGGTAATTTCGGCCGAGGGATACAAACGCGTCGTAGAGCCGATTATAAAATAAACTTTAAAATTGGTATGCTGCAAAATTAAAAATCCTCGCGTCAGCGGGGATTTTTATTTTTTTCTTCTGATTTCGGAGAAAATATTGACAAAATAATTATACGACCGTATAATTATTATACAAGCGTATAAAAAAGGAGGATTTATGGGCAGAGTTCCCTCCGGTAATGACGAAAAGATGTTAAAAGCGGGCGTCGCTTTGGCCAAGGCGCGGGGCTTGAACGGATACACTGTTAGAGAGGTATGCGCTCGCAGCAAGGTTAATTTGGGAATGTTCCACTATTATTTCGGCAGCAAAGACAATTTTGACAGGGCGGTATTAAAAAAGATTTATTCCGTTATGATGGAAAGGATAAACATAAGCATATCTCCTAGCGGCGCGCCACGGGATAATGTTAGGGGCGTACTGGTAAAGATACTGGAGTTTGTAAAAGAGAACAGGGTGCTGCTGTCGTCGCTTGGCGGGGACGTTCTTTCCGGCAACAGAAAGACTTTAAAATTTATAGCGGACAATTTTACCAAGCATGTGGAAATACTGTACGGCGAACTTAAACGGGCGAAAGCCAGGGGGGAGCTTAAGGGGGGGGATCCTTGCGACGCGATTTTGTTTTTAATGCCGTCGATAGTATTGCCGCAGATATTGCTTGGCCTTTTTTTTAGGTTGAAGGTGGATTTCTCATTCAAAATAAAGTCGTCGGGTTTGGGTCTGGCGGTAGACCGCGGCGCGCTAAGGCGTATAGATATGATGATTGATGCTATATTTGGGGAAGAAAAATGAAGGAATATACATTATTAATCTTTTTCTTTTTTTGTTTTACGCTTTTAAACGCGGGCAAGGTAAAGGAGCTAAGTTTAAGCCTATGCGAACAATCGGCATTGGCGTTTTCGCCCGAACTAAAGAGCAAGGCTTCGGCCAAGGAAGCGGCTTATTTAAATTATGAAAGCAGCCGCTCGTCATTATATCCGTCATTGTCTTTGGATGCGAAGGGCAGCTGGGTATCGCAAGTGCCGCAACTGGAACTTGGCCCCCTAACGACGGAATACGGCGACAATTGGGGCTATGCGGCGGGGCCTTCGCTGGGCTATGTTTTGTTTGACAACGGCGGGCGCGAGGATTATTCCAAGAGCGCCTACAGCGCTTATCAAGCCAAGGAAAAGGAATATGAACTTGCGAAACGAAATGTGCTTTTAGATGTTCGCCGCGCCTACTTTACCGTTCAGCAGGATTTACAGAGAATGTATTTTATGAACGAGCAATTAAAAGTGGCGCGCAAACAGCTTGCCGATATACAGGCCGCTTATGAGGCGGGCGCTAAAAGCAATATCGATGTTTATATGGCGCGCAGACAGAAGATCAAAGCCGAGATAAATATAGCTTCGGCCAGGGGGTCTTTGGGGGCGCATTTGCGGGCGCTTTTCAGTCTTACGGGCGACAGCTACGGCATAGACCCAAGCTATCCTTTGGATTGGCGTATAAAGGCGGAAAAGGGCGATAATGCGCCAAGCTCGATAGTAAAAGCCGAGGATTTGGAAGTTACTTTGAAATCTTTATCATCAGTCGGGGGCTATGATTTTGATGATGACTTGCCTGCCTTGGCGGCCCTTGGCGATATGGCGGGTTATTACGAGAATTTGGCAAAATATTTGCGTTCGTCTTTGTATCCCTCGCTTTCTTTGAGTGCGGGCGCTTATATGGAATATCCCAACGGCCCGATACACGAAAGCGTATTAAACGGCCGCGCGGGGGTAGCGTTTAAACTGCCTTTGTTTGAGGGGGGCAAAAGCAGAAAGGCGGCGGAAGCGAACTTAAAGCAAGCTCAAGCGGCGAAATACGATAAAGACAGCCTTTTTGAGGAATTAAGCCAAATGTTTTATTCTTCCAAGAGTCTGCTCCGCAGTCTTTCTATTCAGGAGAAACTGACTAAGGAAATGATATCCGACAGCGCCAAAACGGCGGATTTGACTTATCATGCATATAAGGCGGGCAGCGTGACTTTTTTGGAAGTGGACAACGCCAATTTGGCTTTGCTTGAGAGCAGAATAGCTTTGACGGATATTTATACCGAACGGTTAAACCGTTTGGCGGTAATGGATAATTTAGGCAGAGGTGCGGAATGAAAAAGATTATAATTGGCTCGGTTTTAGTTATATTGGTATTGGTGATAGTAAGTTTGCTCTTCTTGCGAAAAGGGGCGTTCCATTACAGCGGAGTAATGGAAGCGGTGGAGATAGATTTGCCTGCCCGTATAAGCGATACCCTTAAGGAAGTCTACGCCGAAGAGGGGGATAAAGTCGTTAAGGAGCAGCTCCTGGCGGCCTTTGACTGCGGGGAAATCGGCATAAAAGAGGATATCGCCCGCAAAGAATACGAACGCGCCGCGCGCCTGTTAAAAACTACGGCGGGTTCTCAGGAAAATTACGATTTGAAAAAGAGCAATTACGACCACGCCGCTTTGTATAAGAGTTGGTGTGAGATAAAATCCCCGATAGCGGGCAAAATACTTTACAAATATTATGAACCCGGGGAATTTGTTCCGGCTGGCCGTAAAGTGTTTACAGTGGCGGACCTTTCAAAGATAGACGCTTGGATCTATGTGGAGCACAATAAGCTTGCCTCTTTGAGGGTGGGAATGAAAGTGATCGGTTATCTGCCCGAGGCGGATAAAACTTTTGAGGGGGTAATTTCTACGATAAACGACGAGGCGGAATTCACTCCCAAAAACGTGCAGACCAGAAAGGAAAGAGAACGTTTGGTCTACGGCGTGAAAACCCGCTTTGTCAATGACGAAAATCTTACTTTAAAACCCGGTATGACCTTGGAAGTTTCTTTTTAAGGCGGCGTTATGAAAGCTATGGAAGTGCGGGCCGAAAATATCGGCAAAAAGATGGGTGGCGCGCAGGCCTTAAGCGGGGTTAGCACGATTTTTGAGGCGGGCAAAGTACATGGGGTTATCGGCCCCAACGGCGCGGGCAAGACCACTCTTATGCGTCTTACCGCCGGCCTTTTGACGCCCGACGAGGGGTATTTAAAATATAAAGAAGAAGGTAAAGATATATCCATAAAAGAGGCAAAAAAATATTTGGGTTATTTCCCGCAGGAACCCAGCCTCTATCCCGATCTAAGCTGTATGGAGCATATGGAGTTTTTCAGGGATTTGTACGCGATAGGGGAAAAGGAATTTAAAATCAGGAGCGAAGAGCTTTTCAACGCGACGGATATGGCCGATTTTAAGGATAGGCCTGCGGGTAAGCTTTCCGGCGGGATGTACAAAAAGCTGGGGCTTATGTGCGTACTTTTAAACCGGCCCGGACTTCTTTTATTGGACGAACCTACCATCGGCGTAGACCCGGTAAGCCGCCAGCAGCTTTGGGATTTGGTATATAAGTATGCGGGGCGCGATATGACGGTAATAGTTAATACCTCTTATATGGACGAAGCTCAGCGTTGTTATAAAGTGCATATATTACAAAACGGAAGGCTTTTAGCCGCGGGCGGCCCAAGTGAACTTATGGAAAAGTTTAAGGTAAATAATTTCGCGGATATATTTTTGCAAGATGACAAATAACATAATAGAAGTAAAAAATTTGACGGTGCGTTTCGGGAACTTCAAAGCGGTGGACGGGATTTCGTTTTCCGTAAAGAAGGGGGAGATTTTCGGCTTTCTCGGCGCCAACGGCGCGGGCAAGACCACAACTATCCGCACCATTTGCGGGATATTGAATCCGACTTCCGGTCAAGTGCTGGTGGACGGCCATGACGTTTCCACCTCAACGGCGGTTTTAAAGCCGAATATAGGGTATATGTCCCAGAAGTTTACTCTTTATCCCGACTTGACCGTACGGGAGAATATTTATTTCGCAGGCAGTCTTTACGATATGAAACGCGAAGACATCAAAAAGCGCGCGCGGATAGTCTTTGACTTTATAGGCATGGAAGAACGGCACATAAGCGGAATAGTGAAACATCTTTCCGGCGGCGTAAAGCAGATGATAGCGCTTTGCGCCACTTTGCTGCACGACCCGCAGCTTGTCTTTTTGGACGAGCCTACCGCAGGTACTTCGCCACAAACTAGGCGCGATTTTTGGCGGCTTATCAAAAGGCTTGCGGAAAAAGGCAAAACGGTATTCGTTACCACTCATTATATGGACGAAGCGGAATACTGCGACAGGATAGTCCTTATGGAACGGGGGCGCATAATCGCCTGTGACAGTCCCGAAGGTCTTAAGAAAGAATTTTTCTCTCACAATCCGCTGGAGCTTTATATGTCCGATCCCGATTATTTAAACGGCGTCAAGGCGGAATTTGACGCGCTTGGTTTGGGGCTAAGCGCCGTGTTCGGCGCGAATTTGAGGGTTTTTCCTAACGATTATGAAAGCTTTAAGAAGTTTGCCGATAAAAACAAAGAGAAATTTTACTATAAGGAAACATCGCCTTCTTTGGATGACGTATTTTTAAAAGCCTTAAAGAGCGGGGGCGCGAAATGAATTTCAGGTGCGTATATTCCATAGCTGTAAAAGAATACAAGCATATAATGCGCGATCCCTTTACGCTGGCTGTCGCGCTTATATTGCCTATGGTATTTGTGGGGCTTTTCGGGTTTATAATAGACTTGGATTATAAGCATATGCCGCTTAAGGTGCGCGACAATGACCAAAGCCCCGTTTCAAGGCGGTTCTTGCAGGAGGTAACTTCTTCGGGCTATTTCGATTTGAAAGGACTTCACGGCCAAAGCCAAGCGGAAGCCGCGTTAAACGCCAATGACTTTGCTGGTATTTTGATAATAGATAAGGGTTTTGGCCGAAATATTATGCGGGGCGATAGTTCCCGCCCAGGCAAGGCGCAGCTTCTGATAGACGGCAGCGATAATGCCCGCGCGGCGATAATGTTAAATTATATGACGGGCATAGCGCAAAAGCAAAACGAGCGATACGCAGAAGAAAACACCGACGCCGCGCCCCGGGTGCAGGGCGCTTCAGCCTTGGCGGGTGCGCTTCGCAGCAGATTTTTGTTCAATCCGGAGCTTAACAGCCGCTGGTTTATCGTACCGGCTTTAAACACCATAATAATAGGTTTTTTGGCGATAGTTCTTACGGCGCTTACGGTGGCAAAGGAGTGGGAAAACGGTTCAATGGAGCTGCTGCTTTCTACGCCAGTGCGTCCGGCGGAAATAGTGCTGGGCAAATTGGCTCCCTACTTCCTGCTGACTTTTTTTGACATATTGATAGTATTCGTTTTGGCGATATTGGTGTTCAAGATACCGTTTGTCGGCAGTTTTATGTTGTATATGCTGGCTTGCGCGGTATATATAACGGGCGCTTTGGCTTTGGGGGTGTTTATCTCGGTGGTGACGAGGGTGCAGCAAAGCGCGATACAATTCGCTTTCGCGGTGGGGCTTTTGCCTTCGCTTATATTTTCGGGTTTTATTTTCCCGATAGAGAATATGCCGGCGTTCTTCAGATACTTTACGGTGATTTTTCCGCAGAGGTGGTTCCTGCTGATAAGCAGAAATCTATTTTTGAGCGACGCGGGAATAAGTTCTTTAAGTTTTGCCCTTTGCGCCATAGCGATATTCGCCGTTTGTATGATACTGCTGTCCGTAAATAAATTCAAGACGGATTTGGAGCCGTAAATGATAAGGATAAGAACTTTAATCGGGTTTATAAAAAAGGAATTTATACAAATATCGCGCGACCCCAAAATGCTGGTGGCTATATTCTTTATACCCGTAGTGCAGACGATTATGTTCGGCCTGGCGCTTACAAGCGAAGTTAAAAATATAGAGTTTTTGGTGGTATCCAAACCAAGCCCGATAGCGCGGGAAATAACCCGCCGCGCTTTGGCCAGCGGGTGGTTCAAAGAAGTTAAAGACGTCAACGGCGCACAGACGCAAGAACCGTCCTCTCTTATTTTGGACAATAAGGCCGAAGCGGTACTCATCGCCCCGAAAGAAGGTTTTGAGTATGCCCTCGAACGCGGCGGGCCGATACAGCTGCTTATCAACGCGATAAACGCTCAGCGCGCCCAGCAGGTGGAGGCTTATGTCAAACAGATAATAGCGCGCGTGGCCGAAGACAGGGGCGCCAATAATTATTCCGTGGGGGTTATCGGGCTTGATTATAAGGTTATGTTCAACCACTATATGGATACTGCCGACTTTATGGTGCCCGCCCTAATGGTAATGGCCACTTTTTTGGTAATGCTTGTCGTATGCAGTATGGCGATAACAAAAGAAAAGGAAACGGGTACTATGGAAAAGCTGATAGCCTCGCCCGCAAGCGCGGCCGAAATCCTTTTGGGCAAGACTTTGCCCTATTTTATAATAGGCATAGTGATAATATGCGCCATATTCTTTATAGGGATAATTTTCTTTGGAGTGCCGTTCAGGGGTTCATTTTGGCAGATTTTGATGACGGGCTCTTTGCTGATAATATCGGCTTTGTCGATAGCGACTTTGCTTTCCACTCTCGCCAAGACTCAGCAGCAGGCTATGATGGGCAGCGTACTGTTTCTGATGC
Organism: Candidatus Proelusimicrobium volucris; assembly: GCF_959605025.1. Taxonomy (NCBI): domain Bacteria; kingdom Pseudomonadati; phylum Elusimicrobiota; class Elusimicrobia; order Elusimicrobiales; family Elusimicrobiaceae; genus Candidatus Proelusimicrobium; species Candidatus Proelusimicrobium volucris. Next base: position 124,350 of record NZ_CAUHCY010000003.1, read on the forward strand.
CCGCGATATTGCTTTCGGGCGTGTTTTTCCCCGTGGCGAATATACCGGGAACTTTCCGCTGGCTGTGCTATTTAAACCCGATGATGTATTCCGTAGTGAATTTTAGAAGCATAATGCTCAAGGGCGGGGATTTAAATTTCTTTTGGCAGTACTGTGCGGTTTTGGCGATTATCTGTTTGATTACGGGCGCGGCGGCTTATAAAAACTTTAAGTCTAAACTGAATTAGAGCGTAAAAAAGGCCCCCGTTAAGCGGGGGCCTTTTTTTGTCTGTTTTTCTCTAAGATTCCATAATCTTATAATCGCCCGCGCTTAAAGAAACGTAATCGCCGCATAACTCCCTGGCCAAAGCGCTTATGGCGGGGTTATGGCCAATCAGTATCACTTTTGAATGTTTGGCGCTTAAGTCCTTGATGATTTCCCCGTATCCGTTTACGTCCATACTGTCGGCCAGTTCGGGGAAGGGCTTTATTTTGTCTGCGGCGTTAAATTCCGCGGCTACTATTTCCGCCGTCTGCATTGCCCTTAAAAGCGGGCTTGCGGCTATAATATCGACATTGCCCAAAGTCTCTTTAAGATTTTTCGCTTGCTCTTTTGCTTTTGCTATTCCCGCCGGCGAGAGCGGACGCTCAAAATCATTTTTCGCTCCGCTTTCGTACATATCCAAAGCCTTTGAGTGCCGCATTAAAACCAATATTTTTTTGTTCATAATCAGGCGCCTATTTTGTTGATAAGAGGTTCCAGCGCGGATAACTCCAAGGAAGATACGTCACCTTCGTCGCAGGCTTTGGCTATCGCTGGATCCATCGGCAGTTTGACAGCGGGGCTGATATTAAATTCGCCCGCCGTTTTGTACAGGCGGCTCTCGCCGAAGATATTTATCTCTTTGCCGCAGTCGGGGCATTTGAGGTAGCTCATATTTTCCACCAAACCGAGTACTTTTACGTCCATCTTTTCCGCCATTTTTACAGCTTTATCCACTATCATTCCGACAAGCTCCTGCGGTGATGTTACTATAATTATGCCCTCTATCGGCAAAGACTGGAACACCGTCATCGTAACATCGCCGGTACCGGGCGGCATATCGATAAACAGATAGTCTATATCGCCCCAGATTACATCGGTCCAAAACTGCCTTACGGCGGAAGTTATTAAAGCGCCGCGCCATATTACGGGGTCGTTTTCCTTTTCCAAAAGCAGGTTAAGCGACATTACCTTTACCCCATTTTTGGCCGTTACGGGCATAATGCCGTCGCCTTCGGGCGAGGCTTGCGCCTTCTCTTTTATGCCGAAAATCTTCGGTATGGAAGGGCCCGTAATATCTGCGTCCAAAACGCCGCATTTAAACCCTTTTTTAGCCAAAGCGCAGGCCATAAGCCCGCTTACCAGGCTCTTGCCTACGCCGCCCTTGCCGCTGAGTACACCTATTACGTGTTTTATGTTGCTCTTGGCGTGCTGCTTAAATTTTTCAAGTTCCGTGCGTTGATCGCAATTTTGCGAACAGGAGGAACAATCGTGATTGCAGTTCTGGCTCATATAAAAGGACCCCCAAAGGTTTGATTTCAGTTAAATTATAGCATTTAAGAAGGCAAAGAAAAGTTGTAAAATACTTCTGTAATTTCTAATTTTTCTGTGTTTTACATACTGCTTTAATAAGGAGATTTGCCTAATGAAAAACGATATCTTCGCCGAGATAAACAAAATCGGCCTTTTGCCGCAGTTTGATTTGAAAGAAAATTTAGACCCCGTTTCTTTGGCCGAAGCTTTGAGCCGCGCTTCTCTGCCGTGTGCTGAAATTGGGTTTTCGCCCGATGCGGAGCCTCATATAAAAGCGATAACTTCCAAACTGCCTGATTTTATTATAGGCGTAAGGGGGGTAAAAGATGTCGAGGCCTTAAAACGGGCGGTATCGGCCGGCGCAAAGTTCTTTACCGGTTTTGACGGGGAAGGCGAACTTGGCCGTTATTGCCTTGAAAATGATATTCCGTTTATTCCCTCGTGCTCTACGGCGGGCGAAATCGAGGCCGCCTTGCAGGAGGGGCTGACGACGGTAAAATTCTTTCCCGCGGAGCAAGCGGGCGGATTGTCCGCTCTAAAGACTTTGGGCGAGGCTTATCCCGAAGTAAAATTCCTCTTGGGGGGAGTATCGGAAGAAGATTTTGTCAAATATGCCGATTATGAAAAAGTTATAGGTTTTTGCGCGCCTTGGCTTATGCCCGCTAAAGCGGTTAAAGAGGGGGATTTTGCCCAGATGGAAGCTCTGGCGCGCGCAAACGTGTCGAAAATGCTGGGCTTCTTTTTAAAGCATGTCGGGATAAACAGCGCGGACGAAAAGGAATCTAACGCCACGGCCGACGCATTTGAAAAACTTTTCGGCTTCAAGAAGCAAGACTTCGGCGGCGCTTACTTTAACGATACCTTTGTAGAAGTAATGAAAAAGCCCTTCTACGGCCGCCACGGCCATATCGCCATCGGCGTGAACAATATGGAGCGCGCGCTTTACCGCTTTAGGAAGGCGGGGGTAGCGTTTATAGAGGAAAGCGCGGGGTATAATCCGGACGGCTCTTTAAGGGTTATATATTTTAAAGAAGAAATAGGCGGTTTCGCCGTACACATAGTACAAAAGTAAAACAATAGCAGCGATTAAAAAGCCCGCCGCTAAAACGGCGGGCTTTTTTGAAGAGGAAAATTCCGGTATGGTTTTAACGGCTGGGGAAAGCTAATCGTTATTTATTTTTCTGATTATTTTACAAGGGTTCCCCACTGCCAAAGAATTTGCGGGGACATCCCTGTTGACTACGGCCCCAGCGCCTATTACGCTGTTTCTGCCTATTCTTACGCCGGGCAATATTGTAACGTTTCCGCCGAGCCAGACATTATCTTCTATCAATATAGGTTTTGCGCTTTCCAGCGCGGAAATCCTGGCTTTGGCTTCTATGGGATGGGTGGCGGTATATATACCGCAGTTAGGGCCTATCATAACATTTGCGCCTATGGTAACTTTTGCGCAGTCCAAAATGACGCAGTTATGGTTTATGTAGGCATTATCGGTAAATTCAATATTGTATCCGTAATCGCAGAAAAAATTGGGCTCTATTATTACGTTCCCGGCTATTTTGCCAAATAGTCGGCGGAGGAGGGCCTCTTTGCTTTTGAAATCCTCCGCGGGCAGGGCATTATATGCCAAACATAAATTTTTGGCCTTTATGCGCTCCGCTTTTAGTTGTTTGTCGCAGGCCAGATAATCCAGCCCCGAAATCATTTTCTCTTTTTCCGTCATGAAGATATTATATTATAAACTTTAAAGAAACTTATCATAAGTATAAAATATCTGATAAATTTTCCCGCGCCGATAAAAAAAGCGCATTTTAAAGGGGGCAATTTCAGCCAGCCTGCCGCCAAGGGAAATGCGTCCCCTATAAACGGAAGGAAAGAAAAAAACAAAATCGGCGTGCCGTATTTTAACAATAGTCGTTCCGTCTTTTCCGGGAAATTCTTCTTAGGTATAAACCAGGCCAAAAGAAAAGAGGTCAAACTCCCCAAAGTATTTGCCGCGCTAAGCAAAATCAAAGCCAAGGCTGCTTCTTGCGGATAGTTTTTGATAAACAAAATAAAGCCCGCCTCGGAGGTGCCTGGCAGTATCGTGGAGGATAGAAACCCGGAAATAAGCAAAGCCGTTAAAGCGTAAAACATAGTTAAATATTATCATTTTGTATTTAACTCCAAGAGAATTTTGTGCTTTTGCTAATTTCCTGATAATGGATATAGCCTTTCTCCGCGCTCAATAGAAATATATGGTCAATCCGACTTGTGGAGATATAGAACCCTCTTAAGGTATTTAAAAAATCTGGGTAACCCTAAAGTGAAATAGGGCTTTGTTAATCCGCCAAGCAAGTTATTCTTGAGAGGGAGGGGAATTTATTGGGGGAAAATTGAAGTCTTAGTGTGTATTTCCTCGGCTTTTGCAATAGAAACCCCGCCTATTGGGAGTAGGCGGGGGTTTTTGTTATATCCTGTTATTCGGTTATGACATTTATATTGTTGGCTTCTTCTTTAGCGGAAGCCTGCGCCGCTATGTCGTTAAGCAAAGAATCTAAATCATCGAACATCGGTTCGCCCTGCATTTTATAGCGCTGTGCCGTCAGGGCTGTTTTTACAAAACTTATTCTTGTAATGCTGTCATCCCCCTCCCAAACAAGAATTTTTAGGGGCAGCGCGGCCGCTATTTCAGGTTTTTTTGATATGAGATAAGAGTTATCAGCCTCTTTCCCGAAGATAAGCAGTACGCTTGGGCGTATTTCCCTTGTGGAACCTCGCGCCGCGGCGGCATAATCTATTTCCGCCATCAGCGGAATTTCTTTTTCCTCTAAAATATTTTTGATTCTTTGCACAGTCTGGGGGGTATTATAGGTTGCTGTTACGCTTTCCAATTCCTGGTGGCCTCTGATATTTCTGCTTTCGCTCCAACTGATATAGGCAAATATGCCGGCGGTAAGAAGGATTATTATCAGAATATAAGTTTTGTTGGACATTGTGCTGCTCCTGCTTATTATGTTTTATACTCCTATTTAAGAATATAATGGTTTGGACGTTTTTGCAATACTCAGATGTACTCTGGCGATATTTTATGCGGGAATACGAGAATAATCCTTAAAAATCTTTTCCATATAATAATCAAAAATGGGGGGATCTCGTCTATTGAATAAACAATTTCGTGAAATTAGGGGCAACGGCATGAAAGGGGAAAAGGTTTATCATAGAATAGGGGAAAATTCCCACCGCATTAAGGGGGAAGATGCTTTCTTTCTCGTAAATTGCTGAAAGAAAAATATTTTACGGAAATACCTATCCCCCTCTGAAGAAGAAATATTTGTAAATAAACCCCTAATGAAAATTATTATTTTGGTCTTAATCCTTTTTTACTTTAGACATAGTTTATCCCCATTTCCAATCATTTTTATGGATTAGTCTCAAAGTTCTTAACAGAAAACACAATACTAAATAACTTTCCTGTTTCATAGAATATCCGTTTGTTTTAGCTGTATCTATGCTAATAGAGATGTGGCTTACAGCCGCTTTTAAGTATTTTGGGGATAGATTTACTTCCCCTTTTTATTAGCTAACTTGTCAATGGTATTAAAAGTATTATAAATAAAAAATATAGTTATAGAATAAAAATAGTTCCTAAAATGGCTTAAATCCCCAAATTTGCGCTATATTGCGTTTTTTAAAGTTTTGAGATATATCAGTACCCTTAAATGCTTAAAACGGCATATTGTTTGCGTAAAAGATAATTATAAGCATATTTTAGTTCCATAATAATTGAATAATCTATGAATTAAAACAAAAAAATAAGGGGAGAAATGGAAAAGTAAAAAAGTAAAAAAACGCGAAAATGAGCATTATTTTTTGTTATTTTTGTTTTAAAAAAAGACACTCAAATAATCAAATAAGGAATATTAAAAAAAGGAATAACTCCGCTTTATTAAGATTGATTTTGCAAATAGCATTGGATTTAATTTTAAAAATCTATATTTTTTATTAAAACATAATAAAAAATATAGATAAAACCAAATAAATTCAAATTTTATTAATAATAATTATAACTAATAAAAAGCTCTAAAACAAACTTATTTTAATTAACATAATAAAAATTATCACAAGTAAAATAATGCTAAAAATACCTGCCTTATAAATCCCCCTTTTTACTAAATATCAATCTTTTTTATACTCACTTGATTCGGACTTGAAATTTAACGTTTTTCTGCTTCTTATTATATTTATCCTTTAAAATTATAGAATTGTTTTTATTCTACAATATATTTATATATATCTTTTTAAAAAGGGGGATTAGAAGCTTTTTTTATTTGATTTTTTATTTTTTATGCTCAGTTTAAAATCATTATTGATACTTGTTTATATAATTATTGGAACTAAAATGTATCTAAAACATATTGTTTTATTTTCTATTTTATTTTTTAGTGATGAGAACTTTGCTATTTGTTAGAATTGTTGCAAGGGGCAATCCCCCATTCGTTCAAAAATACTCTTTTGAAAATCCTTTGATATTTTACCCGTATTCTTTTTAAAGAGGGATTTCCCCTCTTTTACTTTTATTTGTATTAAAAGAGGTTTTTTAGAAGTTTAAGAGGTGGTTTCTTACCCTTGGCAAAACTATTTTGCAAAAGGTATATGTCCCGTTGTTTCCGGCCTCCTTTTTATTGTATAAATAGGCGTAAATGATGGCGTTTCTTTGGAGGTCTTAAAAGTTTTGTATAAAATTAAATACCTTTTGATGTTTAAAAATCCGCCTATTGCATTTGGAAATCGCTTTTTCCCCCACTTGCCAGGAGAAAGTTTTTTATAGAAAATATTTATCTGCTTGGAAATACTTTTCTGATAATGACTCGTTTTCCTTTCCCTTCGAAGATATTTTCTAGTTACTTAAAATTCTTCTGCCGCTTTGATTTTACTAGAGAGGGACAGGGTTTGTTTTAGAGGTGTTTAAATTATATTAGCCCTTAGTCAAATAAAAAAATCCCCGCTTTTAAGAGCGGGGATTTTTTAGGTAAAAACTTTTATATTAAGTCTTTATTGGCCGTTATGTTAAGTTCCACACGGCGGTTTTTGGCTCTGCCCTCGGCGGTAGCGTTGCTGGCTACGGGGTTTTGTACGCCATAGCCGACATAGCTTATGGAGCTTGTCTTAAGGCCGTTATTCAAGATGAAATCATAAACGGCTTTAGCGCGTTTTTCCGAGAGAGTTTTGTTATAAGCTACCGTACCGGTGGAATCTGTGTAGCCTTCTACTACTATAATATTGGCGGGATATTTCTTGAGAACTTTGTTAAGGTCCATTAAAGTATTCCCCGCCTCGTAGGACAAGACGGCGCTGTCGGTATCGAAAAGAATTTCGTTCTTTAAGGTTACGATAATACTGCCGTCTTCGGCGCGAGTTACATCGGCTATCGCTGCTAGTTCTTTGGCTTGTTTATCCAAATAGTTGCCGATTCCCCCTCCTAAAGCCGCGCCTGCCAAAGCTCCGTAAATAGCTCCGCTTTCGGCCTTGCCGCCTGTGTTATGGGCGATTACCGCTCCGGCTATTGCGCCAGTCGCGGCGCCGGCCCCGGCACCTATCGCCGTTCTTTTGCCGGGCGTGGTGCAGGCGCTTAATACTAAAGCGCACAATACTGCTGTAAGTAAACCTTTTTTCATTAGCTTTTACCTTCCTTGTCTAAAGTTTTACAGATGTTATTATACAAATTTTATCCGATTTTTATCCGTTAATAAGGATCCTCTCCGCCGCAGTATATGCCTTGGCCGTACCGCTTTGCGTTATTATATAATCTCTGTTCCGTTTGCTCCCCTCGTAAACAATGGTTCCTTCTTTTATTTCCGCAGATAGAACTCTGTCCAGGCGTTCGTTCTCTTTAAGATAGCCGGATAGCTTCATGGATTTAGAAAGTTCAAGAGCGCTCATTTTAGATGAGTTCCTCAGCATTTTGGCGCTGCCAAGTATTATCAGTGCGGCCAAGGCGGCGTTTAAGCTTTTGTCTTTTCGTCTTATAATAATATGTTCCTGTTCGCAGTAGGCTATTCTATCCCATACGGAACTTTCCGGTCTGGGGATTGGAGGCGGCACCTTTCCGACAGTTCTTTTGCGAATTTCACCTCTAGGCGATGGACTTTTGCCAAAGTATTCTGGATTGTACTTGTCGGATAAAGTTTCTTCGGTACTTCTGTAAGTTTGCGGAACGGGGATTTTGGGAGAACCCCATATATCAGTTTTGGGGGTGTAGACTTTTCTTTCCCCACTATCCAAAAAACTCGTTTTGCCGTTGATGTCTTCAGCTTTTTCCTGCTCACTTCTTGAGATTGTGACGGAATGCCTAAAATCCGTTGGAATTATTTTTTGTTCATAATAATTTCCCGCTTCGGAAGTCGATTTTGAGTCAATATTTGCAAGTTTTAAAAACTCTTCTTTTTGTTTTTCGATAAAGGAAAGATCCCCTTCCGCTTCAAATTCCTCTCCACTTTTCAGCTTTAATCTTAATTTAAAGATATTCTCTTCGCTTTCAGGCATAAGGCAACCTCCGATAGAGTTATCCAACGGTGTTATTAACAGCTTTTGACATATAATAGCAATAATTGGATTATATGTCAATATATGTTTTTACTATGTTTTTATATGTCACAAACTGTTTATAAGCCTATTTCTCAGACGAGAATTTGCAAGATTATCCCCCTTGATTATATGTCATAGTCACCAGGAAACCGGAATTTATGCTGGAAAAATAAAAAGCAACCTCTCTTTTTGTAAAGAATGAATCATTTTTTAGATATTAAAATATATAATATTTTTGTTATAATCTATGGTCGAAATGTAAATAAAAACAGTAGTTTTTCCCTTTCTTTTTTTACAAAAATGTACAGTTTTTTATAATATTGTGGAATAATAAAATGTTTGCAATATTTAGTTTTTTGTTTAATTGTGGAACCGATATTTTCTCATAAGTTTAAAATATGTCGCAAAATTAAAAAATGCTTAGATTTGGATTTTATGATTTTGGAATATATTTGGGTATACTAAAAACGGGATTTTTTAATTTTGGTTTGCTATAATAATTATATGGCAAAGATGTTATTGCTTTCCTGCTGTGCGCCGTGCAGCTGTGGCGTAATAAAGAAACTCTCACGGGAGGGCAGGGATTTTGCCGTACTCTTTTATAATCCGAATATTGCGCCGGAAGATGAATATAAAAAACGTCTAGCCGAGAATAAAAGGTTGTGCGATGTTTTTAAAGTGCCTTTTTATGATTTGGAATATCAACCTGCTCTCTGGGCGGAAGCGATAAAAGGCTGCGAGAAAGACGCTGAACGCGGCGAACGCTGCTTTAGATGTTTTTTGATGAGGCTGCGTCGTGCGGCGGTATTTGCCAAGCATAACGGCTTTGATACTTTCAGTTCCGTTTTGGGCGTTTCCAGACATAAGGATATGGACCAGGTAAATAAGGCCGGGCTTATGGCGGGCGAGCTTGAAGGAATACCTTACGATACTTTCAATTGGCGCAAGGGCGGGCTTGAGGAGTTGCGCCGCGCCGTCAATAAAGAATTGACTTTGTACAATCAGAATTATTGCGGTTGCCCCTATTCCAAAAGAAGCAAAGACATTGAGTAGTATAAATTTTCGCTTAAGGAAATTCTTCCGTGCTTTTTCCTCCGTTAAATAAAGTTTTTCCCCTACACAGTAAGGGCTTTGTATTGATTGTCGATAAATATAAGGGGTATATCTTTCCCTATACGTTGGGCGTGTCGGATATGCGTTTTGATGGAAAAAATTTGTATCCGGTCAGGTTTATATTGTGGTAAAAAGTTTCAAATATAGTCTTTTAAGCGGCAAATAACACAAGCAAATAGGCCTTTTTTCCCCATAGTAAAGGCTAAAAAATTATTTGCGAGAGAGTATTGCCCTAAAAAATAGTTTTTTATACCGCCGCAGAGGTGTTTTTCCCTTTATTCCGTCGGATCTTCAAAACCTACCAGCCACGTGGCGATAAAGCCCGCCGCCGCGGCGGTTAATAAGCCTATAAAATAGAATATCGTACTGTGCCAATCGCTCATAGCCAATAAAAGTACAACGCCCGATACTCCAAAGGGTATAGCAGCCGTAGCGTGCAGCGCTGATATTACCGCTCCGCCGAACGCCGCGCCTATGCAGGCGGTTATGAACGGTTTGAATAAAGGCAAGGTAACGCCGTATATCAGCGGTTCGCCTATACCTAATATCCCGACGGGCAAAGCGTTTTTTATTATTTGTTTCAGACGGCTGTTTTTAGTTTTTGCCAGCACCGCTATACTCGCGCCGACTTGCCCCGCCCCCGCCATGCACAATATTGGAAATAGCGGGTTATTGCCCAAAGTGTCGATCAGCTGTTGGTATAAAGGTATTAGGCTTTGATGTATCCCCAGCATTACCACCGGCAGAAATCCGCCCGCCAAGATAAAGCCCGTGAATACTCCGCCGTGATCTATGGCCTTTTGCGTGAACAGCGCCAATTTATCGGATAGATAGCCAGCCGCGGGCTGTATCGCTATAAGCGATAAAAATCCTATTACAAGGACGGTGAATGTAGGAGTTAGGAACATATCCGTACTGCCCTTAAAGCGTTTTTTTATGAATTTTTCAAACATACTTCCGAAATAACATACCGCCAATACGGCTATTATCCCCCCCTTGCCCGCGGAAAGCTGCATTCCGAATAAACTTACCTCGCTCAGTGACGGGATATTTAGTATCCCCGCGAATACCACGCCCAATGCGGGCGTGCCGCCAAATTCTTTGTTGGCGTTATATCCTACTATCGCGCTTAAATAAAAGAATATACCATTGCCGAATACGGAAAGCAAAGCGTTTATGTTTGAATAATCCGCCGGTAATACTTTAGATAAAATATTATTTACGCCAAGTATCAGGCCGCAGGCGATATAGGCGGGTATCAGCGGCAGAAAAATATTGCCTATTTTGGAGCATATTTTGCTTAAAACGCTGGAATATTTCTTTTTTATTTCGGCTTTTACCTCTTTGTTTTTTCCTATTTGCTCGGCGGCTGTATTTGGTACGGAGCTATTTGCTTGTTTTTCTGCGCTTTGATTATTTGTTCCATCTAAATTAAGCGGAGCTATTTTGTGCTTTGAGTGTATATAGTCTGCAAGTTCACCGCATATGCCGGGGCCTAAGATTAGCTGATGTTGGCGTCCGTTCTTTAGGTATCCCATTACGCCGGGTATTTTCTTAAAATTTTCAGGAGAGATAACGTCTTCGTTATTAAGAGTAAAGCGCAGTCTTGTCATACAGCTGCCTAGAGATGTTATGTTGTCCGCGCCGCCGGCGGATTGGATTATTTTTATGTAAAGCGTCTGTATTTTATTTTCCATATTTTATCCTTTTACTATTGCCTATATGCGGTATTTTTTGAATAGTTTTTTCGGCAAAGCCCTAACTTTTATTAAAGAAGCCCGCATCTTTTGGGGACGCGGGCTTCTTTGCAAAAATATAAATTTATTTTATTTTGTCGGCTTGAAGTTTCGCCAAAGAGGAGCTGTAGCTTGAAGGATATTGTTCCGCGATTTCAAGATACATCGCTTTAGCCTCCTGCGGTTTGCCTGATAATTCCGTCGCTAAAGCCTTGTGTGTTTTTACTTGCGCCAAAATAAAGTGATTGGGGTATTTGGCCTCAAAAGCGTTTGCCTGCTCTATTGCTTTATCGTACATATTTTGCGCGATATAGGCCGCTATCAAAGAGCTTTCCGCCAATGCCTGTAATTCTTTGTTGCCGTTTTTTAAAGCCTGCTTAAAATAGAGTTCCGCCTTTTCGTAATTCTTATTTTGATAATAAGCGTTGCCCAGCGTCAAAGCGGCATAGGCGCCGGCGGGTTTTTCCTCATTGGCGGCGGCGTAAATTTCCAATTCGGAGAAGTCTGTATTTTCTTCTTCGGTCTGTAAGGCCAAAGGCAATTCCGCCAAGAATAAATCCCCCCATTGTTTTTGATAAGCTTGATTTTTAAGATGGGCCGTAAGCGCGCCCGCGGCGATAGCCAGGAGTACTATGCCAACCATTATCAAAATTTGTTTTTTATAGAGTTTGATTTTCTGCTCCAATACATCGATAATTCCTTTTTCGTTTATCTTTTGCTGATTGTTGTTGTTTTTCATAATTGTTTTACACCCGTTACCTTTAAATTTTTATAACAAATCTTTTTCCTGCAGATGAATACATTCAACCCCGTTTTTGCCCAGCAGGTTTACGCCCTCCAAAGAGCGGTCGTAAAGTTCGGAGAAGTAAACCCTTTTTATGCCCGAGGCTATTATTACTTTGGCGCAGTGTACGCAAGGCGAGAAAGTTATATATAAGTCGGAGTTATCGGTAGCTATACCGCTTTTTGCGGCGAACAAAAGAGCGTTTTGTTCGGCGTGCAGTTCATTATCGTTTGAAAACGCTCCGTGTATCTGATAGAAATCCTGACTTTTGAAAAAGTCTTCCAAGGTTTTGTATTTATCGGCGAAATCGTGTTCGTATATTTTTTTAAAGTGATCCTCGCAGTGTTCCCTGCCGGAAGGCACTCCATTAAAGCCTATGCTTATCACGCGGTTGTTTTTGACCAAAACCGCCCCCACTTTAAGACGCGCGCAAGTAGATTGCTGCGCCACGAGCTTGGCCATACTTATAAAAAGTTTGTTCTTATTCTTCATTATTGACCTCTTTCTTTTTCTTGAACTGAGCGTTATATAAGGCTTTATAGGCGCCGTTTCCTTCTTTCATAAGTTGCTCGTGCGTACCGCTTTCCACTATTCTGCCTTCGTTTATTACTATTATTTTATCGGCGTTCTGTATCGTGCTTAAGCGATGGGCTATTACGAATACCGTGCGGTCCTTCATAAGATTGTCTATCGCTTTTTGTACTATCGCTTCGGATTTATTGTCCAGCGCGCTGGTGGCTTCGTCCAATATCACTACGGGCGCCTGCTTTAAGAACGCTCTGGCTATCGCTATGCGCTGTTTCTGTCCGCCCGATAACATTACGCCGCGTTCGCCGACATAAGTGTCAAGGCCGTCTTTAAGGGAAGCTATAAAATCCTCCAAATGCGCGCTCTTTACCGCTTGTTTTATATCCGCTTCGGCGGCATCGGGGTTCCCGATCATTATATTTTCCCTAATAGTGCCGCTGAATAGGAAATTATCCTGAAACACTACCGCAATCTGCTTCCTTAAAGAATAGAGATCGATATCTTTTACGTCTATGCCGTCTATTTTGACGCTTCCCCTTGTCGTATCGTAAAAGCGCGGGATAAGGTTGACGAAAGTCGTTTTTCCGCCGCCGCTGTTGCCTACCAAAGCTATAGTTTGACCGACGGGCACTTTTAAAGAAATGTCTTTGAGTACGGGCAGGCCTTCTTTATATTCGAAAACGACATTGTCAAATTCTATATCCTTGCGGATAGAGTCTATCTTTAAGGCGTTTTTCGCGCTTTTTATCGAGGTTTTGTAGTTTAGCATTTCAAATACGCGCTCAATGGCGAGGAACGCTTTTTGTATGTCTATATAATTGTTGCCTATCGATTTAAGCGGGGTATAGAGCATTAACAGCGCCGCTATGAAAGAGGCGAAGTTACCGCTTGTTATGGTCCCTTTTATTATCAAATTGTTGCCGTACCATATTACGCCCGCCACTCCGAAGGATATTACCACATGCATTACAGGGGAAAGCCAGTTGGTGTGTTTTACCATCTTCATGGAAAGATAGAACAGTTCGTCCAAAATGCCGTATTGTTTCTTTAATTGATAGTCCTGCAAATTATAAGAGGTTATCGTCTTATAGCCCGTGCAGGTTTCGTTATAGGAAGTTATTACGTCTGAGCCTGAAGTCACTATCTTGGGCGTTATCTTTTTTATCTTCTTTCTGACGTATTGCATCGGCAGGGCGGCTATGCCCAAGACCACTATCGCTATTATCGTAAGCTGCCAGGAGTTGTATACTAGTACGCATACCAAACCTATCGAGGAAAATAATCTCGTCAGGAATTGCTTTACATTGTTGATTAAGGCGTTACTGGCGGTATCGGCGTCGCTGTAAAAGCGGTATACGACATCGCCGGAATTATGATTATCAAAAAATCCCGGATCAAAGGTAAGCAGTTTTTGGTAGAGCTTTTTCTTTAAGTCGGTGGTGATTTTCGTGCCGACCCAGCTGTTAAGATACGTGGAGGAGAAATTCAACACTCCCTGCACTATGGCGAAAAGCACTATCAGCAACGGGATATATCCCGCCCAATCCGCGTTTTTGGCCACCACTACATTATCGACGTAATATTTAAGGAACATCGCTACCGCGCCGTCTAATGCGCCGGCGGGTATAGTCAGGGCTATTCCCAAAAGCGTTCGAAACCAATAGGGCTTTATTAAGGGGCCCATTCTTCGTACGAAGTCTTTTAGGGTAGTTGGATTAAGTTCCCTGTTAAAATTATTGTCCATAGTTATTTATAGCTTTCTATGATGTCGTAAGTATCCATAAAGCCCATCTGTACGGCGACTGTGGACGCATCTAGCTTTTGACGGTTTTGAAGCCTGGCGCTTGCACCATTGTCCAATAAGAATTTTGCCATCTTTTTATCGTCGTTTTCCGCGGCTATAAACAAAACGCTCTCGCCTTTATTGTTCCTGGCGTTTATATCGGCGCCTTTAGCTATTAGATTTTTTATCAATTGCTCATTTTTGGCTCTTACGGCATAGAACATCGGTGTTTCGCCTTTTAAATCCACAGCGTTTACGTTAGCCCCGTTTTCTATTAAGAATATGGACATATCATTCATATTGCCGGAATTGTTGCCGGACTGTTCTATCAAAGTCATTAAAACCGTTTGCCCTTTTGTGTTAAGTTGGTCGATATTCGCGCCGGCTAAGAGAATCATTGTAACTATCTCTTTATTGCCGCTTAAAGCCGCGTCGGTCAATACCGGGTTGCCCTTGGAATCGGTTTGGTTTGGATCCGCTTTTGCCGTATCGATTAGAAGAGTAATCATATTTTTATCTCTTTCTTTTATGGCTTTTTCCAAAGGCGGTAGGGACTCGGAAATGTCTATCCCGTTTTTGGTGGCGTATTCGATGAGGAGTTTTGTCGTTTCTGTGTCATTGGATTCTATTGTCTGCGCCAAATAATTTGTCGAGGAAGAAAACAAAATTGAGGCATCAGCCCCGTTCTGCAAAAGTAATGGAATGGCTTTTTTGTTTCCGTTCTCAAGAGCCCCTTCTATCGGCAATTTTCCGCCTATACTGGGTTTGTTGAAATTGACTTCTCTTTCCGCTAAAAATTGTAATATATACAAACCGTTATTCTTTTCAGACGCAGCCAAATAGGCCAGCGTCAAATCGTTTGTGGTTCTCTTTATATTGTTATAAAGGAATTTCCCTTTCGGCAGGCTTTCGCGGAACGCCAACAGATTTTCCATATCCTGCAGGCTTAAATATGCTTCCGGATTAATGTGATTTTCGTCTACTTGTTTCTTTATAAATCCCAAGTCGCCCCTCATTGCGGCGCTGATTAAATCCGCCTGCAGTTTTGAATCTGGCAACTTATATTCCGGCTTCAGACATTTGCAGTCCGGATAATCTGTTCTGGTTTCCCAGCTTTTGCAAGTATTTGTGCATACTTTTGGAGCTTCTTCCTGTTTTGGAGCTTCTTTCTTGCCGCATGCGCCTAAAACAAAAGCAAGAAGGCATAAAGAAAACAAATATAAATTTTTCATTTTGGGTTCCCCTTTAATGCAATATATTACATATATCATTTTAGCAAAAAAAATCCAAAGTTTGACGGTTTGACTAAATTTTTTAAATTAGCTATTATAAAAATAAGCGGAGAGCCTTATAAACTGCCGAAAAACCACGGCTTTTTACAGGTGCTTATGAAAAAACTTTCTCCGCATTTCTCTTTTGAGGAACTTTCCTACACTTCCCTAAGACGCTTCAAGGAACAAAATACTTTTTCCGCTTCCTTTTATTTGCAGGAACTTACGGCCTTGTCTTATTATCTTCTTGAGCCTATCCGCGCGCTGCTTGATACTCCGCTAGTCATAACCAGCGCTTATAGATGTCCCGCTCTCAACGATTGGGTAAAAGGTGTGGCAAACTCTCAGCATATAGGGGGCGAAGCGGCAGATTTTATTCCTTTAAACTGCTGTTTGGAAAAAGCGTTTGATAAAATCAGGATTTGCAAGTTTATTCATTTCGGGCAGTTGATAATGGAGCCAGGCTGGATACATGTATCTTTAGGTTTCCCCTTCAGGCCATTAAAAAAATGCGGCGAGGTTATCGTCAAATGAAAAACCTTGCTATTATCATTCTGATTGTTTGTTGCTGTTTTTTGCTTTTTGCGATATTTGCTAAAAGGGAAGCGGTAGAGAACGCCAAAATTCCAAACGATTATTTGGATACGGGATTAAAAAGGACGATAGAATTAAAGGATCGAACTCTTATTCATAAAGTACGCGTGCCCGAAGTTGGGCAGGGCACTAAAGAAGGACAAAGCCTCCTGGCGGCAAAAACGGAAAATTTTTATATCCCCCCCGAAGGATCCTTCTCTTATATAGAGCGGGAAGACGGCGAATATAAACTTGACGTCAAAGATTACGGCTTTATTTTTAAATTGTATTTTGGGTTTTCTTCTAATCTTGAGGGCAAATTCTCGCCTTTGCTGGGCGCGCGTCTTTTTTATTACGGACGCTGGGGCGTTGGGTGCGGATACTCTTTAAACGACGGCGCGGCGCTGCTGTTTGAGAGGCGTATGGACGATTTTTTCCCCTTGGATAATACGATATTATTTTTTGGTGCAAATAAAAACACGGCTGTTTTTGGGGCGGCCGTGTTTTTGTGAGATAAATTCCCATTAACTTAACAAAATCCTTATGCAGGAAGTGCAGTCGTAACTTTTTGCGTAATCCAAAGCGGTACGTTGGTGCCTGTCGGTCAATTCTTCGTTGGCGCCGGATTCTATAAGGAATGTCATTATATTGCCCTTATGTTCTTGGGCTGTTATCATTAACGGGGTAACCCCGTCTTTTTGGGTTCCCTGGTTAATGTCTGCTCCGTATTCCAAAAGCACCTGTATCATTGTATTTGCGGGATATGGTGCGGAAGCGGTGTAATTTTCCCCCGTTACGGCGCGATGTATTGGGGCATAGCCTTTATCGTCGTAGATATCCATTGAGGCGCCTTTCTCTATCAACATTCTTAGCATATCCTCGTTTCCGTTTGATATTGCCATAAAGATAGGAGTAAAAGAGGTGTTCTTTTCCGGTGAATTTACCGGCGCGCCTCTGTTTATTAAAGCCATTGCTTTTGGGATATCGTCGAAGTATACCGCGTCCATAAGCTCGCTGAAAAGCTCGTCCTTGGTCATTTTCTTGTTTCTGTACTCGTTTTCAAAAGCGATGACTTGTTTTTTCTGTTTTTCTTTTAGGAAGTATTTTCTCTTGTCTTCCTTTTTTGCTGTATCTATGGTGTTTTGTTCCGTAGAGCCGCCCGTTATGTCTATGTAATTATGTTGGGCGCTGCCGTCTATAAAGACCTCATCTATGGTTTCCTCTTTGTTTATGGATGGCTGATATGTAAAGTTGGCATCTTTATCTTCCTGCTCAGCTACTTGTGTTTCCGGCTGGATTTGAGAGGTCTGCGTCGGTGGCGTGGTTGTGGAAGACACCGACATCCCTACAAGTTCCTCCACGGCGGAAGATTGCTGTTTGCCGCTCTTTATTAAAGTATTCCAAAATCCCCAAAACACCCCTAACGCACAAAGCGCTATTATAATCTTTAATATGGTACGCATTAAAATTGTCCCCTTATGTATTTATAATCTATTATTTTAAGAATAAAAACGCTTTAAAATCAATACCCGCGCGGCTTGACAAATTGAAAGCCTGCTGCCCTTTTATATAAAATATATATAAAAGTAGCAAATATAAAGGGAGTTAAAATGCACAGAAACAGCAATTTATGTAAAATCGTAGCGACGATAGGGCGCATTGACGGACGCGAAGACCTTATCGAGAAGCTTTATTTGGCGGGAGCGACGGTATTCAGAATGAATCTCAGCCACGCCTCCGTAGCGGAAAATGCAAAAAAGATAGAGATAATCCGCGGCCTGGAAAAGAAGTACGATTGCGCTTTGGGCGTGATCTTTGATTTGCAGGGCCCTAAACTTAGGGTCGGCGTTTTTGAAAACGAGTCGGTAGTTTTAAAAGACGGTCAAGAATTTATCTTGGATATGAATCCTAAACCGGGCGACGAAACACGCGTAAATCTGCCGCATAAGGAAATTTTTGAAGTCATAAAGCCGGGCAATATTTTGCTTTTTAACGATGGTCTTATAAGGGTGGAAGTTTTATCCGTAACGCCCGAGGAAATAAAAACCAAAGTTATAAACGGCGGAGTATTATCCGACCATAAAGGCGTGAATGTTCCCGATGTTTCACTTCCCATATCGGCATTGACTGAAAAGGATATGGAACAAATAAAGCAAGCGGCGGAGTTGGATGTCGATTGGTTTGCTCTTTCGTTCGTGCAGAAGCCTGAGGACGTTGTCTTTGCGCGTCAGTTGATAAAGTCCAAAGCGGGCATAATATCTAAGATAGAAAAGCCTTCGGCGATAGAACATCTTGATAAAATTATAGAGTATTCCGACGTAATAATGGTGGCGCGCGGCGATTTGGGCGTAGAACTAAGCCCCGAAAAAGTACCCGTAATGCAAAGGCGCATAATAACCAAGTGCCGCGAGGCGGGCAAACCTGTGATAGTAGCCACACAGATGTTGGAATCTATGATAAGCAACGTTAATCCGACCAGGGCGGAAGCTTCCGACGTGGCGACTGCTGTATATGAAGGAGCAGATGCCGTTATGCTTTCGGCCGAAACGGCCAGCGGACAACATCCGGTGGAAGCTGTAAGTACTATGTGCCGCATAATAAAGACTGTGGAAGCCGAGCCTATGTTTAAGGATAATATGAAAGCCAATACGTCTAGCCTTGGCGACGACAGTTCTTCAGCCGCGGCGATAACTACTGCAGCCGGCGTGGTGGCGAATTTGATAGCTTTAAGCGATTTTATAATTAACTTTACCGATTCAGGCACCACGACGTTAAGAACGGCGCGTCAGCGCCCGTGCCTGCCGATACTTTCACTTACGCCGCATATAGACGTAGCGAGAAAGATGTCAGTAGTATGTGCCGTTACCGCCATGGTGGTAAACGACTTGACCCGCTTTGAAGATATAGAACGCGAGGCCAGAGCTGCGGCCAAGAAATTTGGCTTTGGCGAGAAAGGTACCCAAGTGGTAGTGACAGCCGGTATACCTTTTGGATCTTCGGGCGATACTAATCTGCTGTATGTTATAACTTTATAGACAACTATGGTCATAAACGTAGAACGCCCTATATGATATAGGGCGTTTTTTTGTATCTCATAGGATATATGGCAATTAGGTCTTAGGACCTATTGAAGATTGGGTCTTTAAACTCTTGAGAAAAAAAATACTCTCTGTTAAAATATAAGTAGAAAAAGTATAAATTTAACGGTAGAATTTATATTGTTGTCGAAAACGGTGAAAATTATGAATAAAAAAATTATGTCGGCAAGTATGAAATTTGTATCTTTAATTCTCAGCGCTGTTATGGTGTTTGAAAGCAGCGCTCCTGCCTATGCGCAAGCCAGAAGGCTGCCTTATGAAGGCGGGCGCCAGACAATGGTTTTTGACGGTAAGAAACTTCTGGAAGAGAAGATGAAGATGGATATGGTAATCCCCTCAGACAATACCAGAGTGGTGCGCCCAAAATACGTTAGGCCGCAAATATTGGATAACCCTATTTGGCAAAAAGCTGAAAGGATAAAGATGGAGTTGCTTTTGGGATCTAAAGGCTCCGCGAAGGAGAGCGAAGAAACTTCATACGAACCGTTAAACTACAAGCAATTTTATGCCGAGTACGAAAAAGCGGTAAATTCGCAAGCCGACAAATATAAAAAGGATAATGAATCGTTAAAGAAGCAGGCGTTGCTTGAGATGAATATGCAGGCTGAAAAATATCTGCTGAGCGGAGAATATTCCGAGGCCGATATCGCCGCTTGGAAAACTCAAGAAACAGCCAATATAGACAAATGGCTTAAAGAAGAGCAAGGCAAAATAGAGAAAATAAGGACGCAGGAACTTTCAAAAGCAAAAGCCAGCTTTGAAGAATATACAAATGAAGTAAATGCCGAGGCGGACCTCTATAATAAAGAGATATTTGAGGAAGTTCAAGGCAAAATAAACGAACTGTTCACCTTGTATAAGAACAATCCCAATTTGGAAAAGGAATTGAGATACACTTTATTTACCACAGTTCCTTTGTTTATCTCCATGAATTATAACGGCGAAAATTTGTTAAACGCCGAGCAGGAAAAAATCATTTTTGATTTTGCCTTGGATCAATTGGAAAAGTCTATAACGCTGCAAACGGATTCCGCCAACCCGTATATATCCGCGTTGACGGTTTTTGCCGCTTTGGGCCAAGTTGGCGACGGCGGATCCACGGCGGTAAAGAGAATGGTTTTCAGCAGTGTTGAGGCCCCGCAATTTCATTCTTATTTGCTTCTTACGGCCGTTTCGGCCCTTCTCGCGGTAAAGGATTATGGCGCGATAAGGGATATTTTAAGCTACTTTAATCAGCAAGAGTCCATATTTGAAACTATGGATTTACTCAGCGTTGCAAATTGGGTGGATTACTTCCAGACGATAAACGGCAAATATTTAGGCAATATGTCTTCATTGGCTCAATACCAGTTGGAAGACGGCACTGTTGCCAACGCCTATACCGATATAGCTTTGATGTTGGCGGAAGAAGGCAGCCCTCAAGCATTGGAATTGCTTAAGAATTTCGGCGTTGATAAATGCGTTATGACGCTTGATTTTGCCTTTAATCTTAAAGACCATTTCTCCCCCCGCTGCGGCGGCATAAAACCTTTTGTGGCAGGAGCCTTAATGAGCGGCAAGGCTGGCGCGGAGAGATATACCGGCCCGTTTGTTAAAAAAACTGTCGGGCAGCAGGAATTTACTTCCGACGGGCGTGTAAGAATGGTGACGTCCGATGAAGTAAATAGGGTTGCCTCTGCCATAGATACAAATATGAGCAGATTTAAAGCTGGGCAGAAAGAAAGCGGAATGAGCGCCAATGCTTTTATGGCTTTGAATTTGATTAACGAAGCGCTGGGCGATATAGGCGTCGCACAAGAATCTTTCATAGATACGGCAATGCTTAAGCAGTACAAGAGCGAGATAGCCAATACCATGCTTGGTAAAGGCGCGATAGTAGATGACGCCCGCCGCGCAAGCAAAGAAAAAGGGCAAACTATTTACAAATATGCAAAAATTACGGGCAATATTTTGGATGTGGGCATATTGGTATGGTGTGCCTGGGACTTGGCTAAACTGGCCCGCGGTATTTACTCTTTAGGCCGCGGAGCTTATGCCGCTTTCAGATTGTCCAGAGTAGGAACTTCGGCACAGAGAATGGCCTATATAACCAGCCATTTGCCGCATTTGCGCAAATATTCCTCTGCCGCCAAGTCTGTTGCCAAATTTACGGCCCGCGTCAAGAACGGCATGGAGCCCGTGGTCTTGGCTCAGAGGGCTTTGTATACTTCTGCGCCGCTGCCTAAGATTGCCGGTGTGGGCTATGAAGGCACCGCAGTCGCTAAAACTTTGGCTACGGCTTCTTTTGATGCGGCGAAAGGCGGATATGTTATAAACGCGGCTGAGGCTTACAAATCTTCTGCGGGCCAACCCGGAAGAGTGCTTGATATCGTCAATACGAGAAAAGCCTTGGACGCTGGTGCCGCTTCGGCCCAAGAGTCTTTTGCAAACAGGGGTTTCTTTGAAAAATACAGAGGATACAGAGGTTATCTCTCCGATGCTACGAAGGAGGCCTTTAATGCAGGTAAATTTGATCAATACTCTTTGTCTGCGGGAATAGATTTCTCTAACGGTATTGCCAGTGCCAGAAACGTAAAGTGGAGAGCGCCCGTAACTTCCAATAACGTAAATTATTTGGCCAGACCTTTAGGCACTTCGGCTATGCCGGGCACTTTGGAACTGCATCATAGAAGCGCGGTTGGAATGGACGCAGAGCCTTTGCCGGTAAACGTAACGATTGAAAAGAAAATCCCCACCATCAAATCCAATGAGGTAACAAATGTCCTTTTAACCGGGGAAGACGATGTAATGCTTTCCATAACGAAACAGCAGAAGCTTCCTTTCTATTACAGATGGATGTCGAAAGCGGCCGAATCCAAATTTATGCCGCAGAGCTGGTCTAACGGGATAGAAAGATGGGTAAGCAATTGGCGCGCCGAAAAGGAGTTTAAACTTGTAGACCCGGACTTCTTTAAGATAGGGTTAGACAATGAAAGTTTTGCCAATTTAGCCAAGATGTCTTATGCCGGTTCTACACCTTTAAACCTCAAATTTATGGGTGAGCGCACTGGCTTTGCCGGCAAGGTCGGCGGTTGGTTTACCAACTCTTTTGCCGGGAAGAAGAGTTTATTCCCCGGTACGGGAACGGTTTTCGTAAGGGAAGGCGAGTTGTTGAGGCCGACTTCAATCAAACTTTCCACGCAGAAGCCTTTCGACGGAATACAGCTTATAGTAAACGAGAATAATACCATTTCATTGCTTGGCAAGGGCGCCAGCGGCACGATGACGGGCTTGAATGTTCCGTTCTCCTTGTCTTTGCCCAAGGGAGAGCTGCCTAACTTCCTTAAATATGCTTCCAACGGCAATTTTAACAATCCGTTTAATCTCTCTCTTACTGGCGCGAAGAATAAACTCAATACATTGTTTGCGGTGCAATTTCTCTCCTTGAGTGCGGCGTCTACCAGCTTGGTGGGCCCGTTAAGACAAAACTATCCCGATATATCTAACACCGAGGTTGCATTGATATCAATAGTCTTGCCTTATGCATCGAGTTTCTTGTCTCCGTTCTGGGCGCCTTTTGTAAAGAGATACGGTTCGGCGAATATGGTTAAGGCGAGTTTGGGTTTAGCCGGTCTTTCACTTACGATACCGATGTTCTCCGGCTTCCACGGCTTTGGCGACGTAAATTATATGAACCCCAATAAACCGTCCATCACGCCCTTGCTTATCAGCGGAACTTTGATAGGTTTATCTTCTTCGATAACCAGGGCCTCGTTTAACCCCTTGATGGACAAGATGGGCGGCGGCGCAGGGTTGCTTAAAGGTATGGCTTTTAAGAATTTAAGTTCCTTTGCGATGTTGGCGCCTTCCTTGGGCGCGGCATTATGGGACGCGGCCGATCCCAGATATTATACTGATGCCGAAGGCAATTTCCTTTATAACGACAAGGGCGAAAAGATATTGCATTCTCATACAGACTTCTCGCTGTACAATCCCTTATTGCTGGGTATTACGGGCGGAGTATTCTTGGCGTTCCAATCGGCTAGAATGCCTTCGCAGATAGGGAAGGTAAAAGGATATACGATGTCGCAGTTCGCCAAAGGCTTAAACGGTACGAATATGTTTGCAAGAGGATTTAACAGCGTTTACAGACCTGTTGCTGGCACATTGGCGGAAACTTGGAATGCCACAAAAGTTTTGGGCAAAAAAGGTGTTTGGCCGATAGCTTTAGCTTCTACGGCAGCTTTGGGTGTGGAATCTTCGTTGCTTTACAACTACAGCCAAACCGAGTCTAACAGATATACGGCTAACTATATTTCCAATGATGCCGTTAAACCGGTAATAGCCACTTTGGCCCTTACGATACCGCCTTTCTTGGTAAGGCTTGAATCCAAACCGATACTTAAACTGTTTGGCGGAGCGAACAATCCCGAAACATATAAACGTTTGATAGGTGCTTCGTTGGGATCCGCGGCCGTTGGAACAGCCTTATTGGCTACGGAAGATAATCTTGCCACATTTATACCAGGTATGGCTTTGGTAGGTATGGGTTTTGCCAATACGACTAACGGACTTTTGAAGATAGGCGAATATAATCTTAAAGCCGCTAAAGCTACGTCAAGTATGCTGACGGGGTATAAAGTAGCTTATCCTGGCGTGCATATAGGTATGGCAATATTCCCTAAAATGTTCAGCGGTGCGGCTGACAGCCAACTCGAAAAAGATCCTACTATCGAGAAATACGAAGCTTTGCAGGATAATATCTGGATACCCGCTTTGACTTTGGGCGGCTCAGCTTTCTTCTATGGATTAGGATCGGGATTATTCAAGTTTAAGTCTTTACCAAAGCCTTCACTTAGAATACCCACCGGCTTGCCCGCTTTTGCAAGATTCGGAATCGGATCTCCCTCGGTGATGATGCAAGATTGGAGAAATAACGGGTTATTGCTCAATAACGACTTTGGTCAAATGAACATAACAACCCCCTCCGCCGAGCTGGAAGATATATTGTCAACCGACGAGGCAGAAGCTGAAGAAGAAATTCAATCTTCCGATGCGGCCGCTGCCGAATAATATATAGAAATGTCATAAGAAGTTTTAAAAATTCCCCGGTAAAAACCGGGGAATTTTTATTGGGAAAGATATCTTTGCAATAGAATATTTTCCCCCCTTAAAGAGTATTTATATAAACCTAATTGAAGCGGAAACGGATTATTTTTTATGATCGTTAAGGCTTGGGTCTTAAGTCCTAATTGTCAATGGGTCTAAATTCTCTTGTGTCAAGCCTTGCTTGCTGATATAATGATAATAAGGAGTATAAGGTTTTCTCTTCTTTTCAAAGGTGATAATTATTATGAATAAACATATGTGTAATATAGCAAGGAAATCAATATCATTGATATTATCCGGTGTATTGCTTTTTGAGTGCAATGCTCCGGCATTGGCGTTAGACTATGGGAATATTTCTTATGATTCGCAAGCGCTTGAGCTTGAAGAAAAAATAGATAATGCTTATATAAAAGAAAACACTTCCGTAGGGCAATATGATGCCGTAATCGCTAAGGAAGTAGCCAAGCAGAAAGAAATAATAAAGCCTTTGGCAGAAAAGATGGTTTCATATAGGGCGGCCGGCAATAAGAAGTATGGCGGCAACTTTTTTAGGGCTTCGGCTTATACCGGTGCGGTTTCTACGAATACCGTGGGAAAATTGGTCTATGAATTAAAGAGGTTCTTAGCCGGTTTTTATGCCCAACGTAGAATAATGCCTTTTAACGAATTTAAGAAACAATATTCCGAATTTATCACTAATGAAGCTAAGCAGTATGCTAAAGAGAATAACTACACCTTTAACTCCAATAACTCTACCGTAAACGATATCGTTAAGGAAATAGAGAAACAGTATCCTGCGCAGAAGATGTATAAGGAGTATGTAAGTATAGCGCAGAAAGAACTTAATTGGTACAAGGCCCACGAACAGAAACTAAACGAAGCCGCTTACCAAATTTTGAGAGAATATGTTAAAGCCTTGGGCGTCAATATGAATTATGAAGCCGCCCGCTTGCTGTTAAACTTAAAGATTAACAATAAAGACGTGGTAACCTCTGCCGAAAAGCAGGAACTCTACAACTATATAACCTCTAGAATTAAAGAAGTAGATTTAAAATCTGCTTTTGACTTTGGCATTTTAAAATCCAATAAAAAAGGCAGAACGAAAGTCGCTGGCAAAATGCTTCAGGACATCATAGACCTTATGATGTTGGGCGTTTATGTAGTTCCGCAGAACGATTCCGCCTATTCGGAAGCGGTAGTATCTTTAATAGATAAAAGTATGGATACGGCGGCGTTTCCGCATATTCTTAATGCCGGTTTTTCCGCATTGCTGACATTAAAACGTTATGATAAATTAAATATTATTTTAGATAAATATACGAATATTGAAGCGAAGGGAACATCTTTTGTTGATGCGCTCTCTTTTCAATTTTTTGTAGATTCTTTTAACAATATTCAAGGCAACTATTTGCACGGCGCCGCTTCAAAGGGGGCGCAATACACCACGGAATATGGCTACAGAAACGCGTTTGAAGATATTGCCGTATTGTTGGCTGAGGAGGGCTCTAAAGACAGCTTGGCTCTTTTAAAGAAATACGGCGTCAATAATAATAGGCCGATAATGCCGTTCCTGGCGGGCGCGTTGCTGGCCGGTAAAGCCGGGGCCCAAGCCAGTGAATCTTCTAAGAAGATGGGTTTGGATCCCGATTCCTACTTGGCGTTGAAAATCGCCAACACTTCAATGGGAGATTTGACTTTGACGCAGGAAAGCGATTTGGATATGGCTTTACTGTTGAAGTATCCCGCTATCAAATCGCATTTGGGCAGCGGCGCGATAGTAAATCAAAACAGCAAAAATTCCAAAAAGACTTCTCGTAAGGTTTATGATTACGCCAGTAACGCGGCAATGGCCGGTGATGTGGCGTTTATGGTATGGGCTACCTTTGACTTGGTAAGGCTGGCTGGTAAAGCCGTATCTTTGGGCAAAGCGACATATATGGCCGGGAAGATAGCGAAAATAACCGATCCTGCGCTCAGGCTTAAAGCTACTTTGGGCAATATGTCAAAAATTAGGCCCTACGTATCTGCGCGTTTGGCATTGAGAGGTTTTTCTGGACGTGTTAAAGGCGCGATGGCTGGCGTTGTTCTTGCCCAGAGGAATTTATATACTTCCGAGGCTTTGCCTGCGGTAGTTGGCGGCGGCGCGGCGAATACGACCGTGGCCAAGGCTTTGGCTACTACTTCATTCGATATGGGAAAAGGCGGTTTGGTAATAGACAAAGCGGCGGCTTATAAGGCCTCGGCCGGCGCTCCTAACAGAGTGTTGGACATAATGAATACCCAGAAGGCTTTAAACGTAGCAAATGCTAATGCGACGCAGAAATTCTTTGCCAAGAGCTTCTTTGAGAAATATAAAAAATATCCCAATATCCTTGCCAGAGAAACTAGAAACGCTTTCCGTCAGAGCAATTTCAGGGGCCGCAACTTTGAGGCGGCGATGGATTTCGGTTATAACTTAAAGGGCTTGGTACCCGGTATCCAAACGCCTGAGAGAGCTTCTGCCATGGCACATATAAATTGGCTTTCCAGACCTTTAGGCACTACGGCGAAAGGTACCGGTTCCTTGGAGCTTTTCTACAGAGCGTCTGAGGCGGACGACCCTATGCCTTTGCCCGTGAATATAACTTTGGGCGAGAAGAAAATCCCCAACATTAAAGCCGATAAAGTAAGCAATGTATTATTGACCGGTCAAGAAAATGCGGCTTTCAAATTGGCTTTTGAACATGAAAATGTACTCGTCAACCCGACATTCTTTAAAGTCGGTTTAGATAACGAAAATTTCGCGAATTTGGCCAGATTGACTTTGGGCGGCACAAAAGAGCTTAAAATCAAACTTTTGGCGGAAAATACCAGCCTTGCCGCCAGAAGCAAGAACTGGTTTTTAGATCTGTTCCGCAATAAGAACAAAATAATGTCCGGTACAGGTTCGGTCTGGATAAAAGAAGGTTCTACGTTGCGCTCTACGCCTATCAATTTGTCTACGCACAAGGATTTTAACGGCGTAAAGGTTCTAATAGATGAAAACAATAAGGTAAGCATACTTGGAAGGAGTGCTATGGGCGCGAAACCTACTCCTTTTACCTATCCTTATTCTTTCTCTATACCTAAGAGTGAGCTGCCCGTATTTACGCAGTATGCTAAACTGGGCAATTTCAATACTCCGCTCAATATAACGCTTAACGGCGCCAGAGATAAGGTAAACACCTTATATGCCGTACAGTTCCTTTCGCTCAGTGCGGCGTCTACGGGTCTTATCGGGCCTTTAAGACAGAACTATCCGGAAATGAGCAATACTCAGGAATCCTTGATAACGGTAGCTTTGCCTTATTTTCCGAGTTTCCTTTCTCCGTTTTGGGCGCCTTTCGTAAAGAGATTCGGCTCCGCAAATATGATGAAGGTCAGCTTGGGCCTTGCGGCCAGCTCTTTGGCACTTTCTACGGCGACAGGGTTTGGCGGCTGGAGCGACGCTAATATTTACAACTTGGACAAACCGTCCTTGACGCCTTTGCTGTTTAGCGCGGGTTTTATAGGATTGTCTTCCTCTTTAACGAGAGCCGCTTTTAACCCCTTGATGAAAGAAATGGGCGGCGGCGGCGGATTGCTCAGGGGTATGATGTATAAAAACTTGAGCTCTTTTGCTATGCTTTTGCCTCCGGCGGTTTTCACAGTTTGGGATGCGGTTGATCCCCGCTATTATACCGATACCGGCAAGATAGACGGAAATCCGATTGTTTTCCAAGGCGATGATGTTTACGGGACGGACGGTTCTTTGGTAATTGCAAAAGGCCAACCGATAGTTGACAAAGACGGATTACCCTTAAAACACAGTCATGTTGACTTCTCAATATCCAATCCCGTACTTTTGGGTATAACCGGTGCTATCTTATATAAATTCCATACGGCGCACATGTCCAGGCTGATAGGCTCTGTTCCGGGCTATACGCTTGGCCAATCTATAAAGCCTTTGGCCGGCAATTCCAAATTCATGTATTATTTCAACAATAACTTATACAGGCCTACTTTTGGGGTGTTGAAAGAAAGCGTGAATTCCACAAAAGTAATGTTCAGGAAAGAAGTGTGGCCGATAACGGCAGCCGGATTTGGCGCTTTGGGCGTGGAAGCCTCGTTATTTAACAAATATAGTCAGAACGAGGCAAACAACTACCTTACGGATGTGCGTTTATTGGGAATAAATGTGGGCGATCCGGTTCTGAGGCCTATAGCCGCAACTTTCTTGCTGGCGGTACCGCAATTCTTGGTAAGATACAAATCCAAACCGTTGATCGCGAAACTTGGCGGGGAGTCCAATCCTCTTACTTATAAGAAACTGATAGGGCTCTCATTGGGTTCGGCCGCGGCCGGTACGGCGCTGTTGGCGACGGAAGATAACTTCTGGACTTTCGCGGCGGGTATGTCCTTGCTGGGTATGGGTTTTGCCAATACGACTAACGGCTTCTTGATGATCGGCGAAAACAACCTTAAACGCGCAAAAGTGGCGGAAAGTATTCTTACGGATTGGAAAGTTGCCTATCCTGCGGTACACGTCGGTATGTCTTTAATACCGCTGGCGCATAACCACGTTTCCGATAATGAAGTGGCAAACAACCCAGAAGGCGTTACCAAACTGCAGGCTATGCAGAACAACATTTGGATACCGGCCGCGGTATTGGGCGGTACCACTTTGGGATTCCTCAAAGGTGCGGACTTGATAAAAGCGGGACGCGTAGCCAATATGTTTACGCCGGTCAAACATGGTGCGGCGATGGGTGTTCCGTACTTTATGTTAGACAGGTGGAATACCAATTTGTTCAAACCGAGTTTTACGCCTAATTTTGCTCAGCCTAGTTTTGACTTCAAACCTTTGGGCGTACCGGCTTATAATTTGAACAATATAAACACATCTTCTTTAAATCTTGAAGAAAGCGAAAAATAAGTTTGCTTTAGAGATAAGAAGGGCCGCCTTTGAGGCGGCCCTTTTTTATCGGGCTTTTTAATAAGGCGATAAAACCTTTGTAAACTAGAATTTTTTGTTTTTCCGCATATTTCGATTAAGGCAAAGGGCAAATTTTGGAATCCCCCCTCTGCCTTGCGGTCTTTGCCAGATTTATTTAATATAATTTAAGGGGGTATTAACAATATGCTTGAATTATACAGAAAAATAAAAAAAAGAGCTTACGCTCTGCTTAACGCGGGCTGGTTTGTAAGTTTTATATTGGTATTGATATTCCTCAATATCCCGCTTTCGATTTTTTCGCTTTCCGGCAGTCTTACGCCAGATGATATTATCGCGATAGAATTTTGCGATCTTCTTATAACGATAGTATTTTCGATTGAATATATTTTAAGGCTTTGGACGGCGGATTTATCTCCGTATTACAAGGGCAGCCGTCTGCGTTTTGCCCTTCGCCCCGAAATGATTATAGACTTTTTGGCTATAGTTCCGATGGTATACATCAACATTAAGCCTTTAAGAGCGCTTAGATTTTTAAGACTCTTCAGAATATTGAAACTTGTAGAATATTCCCAGCCGCTTAAATTGATGCTGAAGGTAATATATCAGAATATGGACTCGTTGGTAACCACTGCTTTTGTTATGGGTTTTCTGCTTACTATAAACTCATTTTTGATTTATTACTTCGAACATACGGCCCAACCTGAAGTTTTTAAGAATATATATGACGCCATTTGGTTTACGGCTATGACTTTTTGTCAGGCGGGCGCGGATATATCGGTTGTAACTCAGGCGGGGAAATTCCTTAAGATACTCACGGCGTTTTCCGGGATAATGCTTTTTGCGGTATATTCCGGTATATTTTCTTCTGGTTTTATGAATGCGCGCAAGGCCGCCAAGGAGAAGAAGGAAAATGCCTGATGGCGGATTTATAGAGAACTACACAAGGAACAGAACTTTTGCTTTTTTCATAGTGGTTATAGGCAATTTTATAGGCGCGCTGGATTCCAGCGTGGTAAATATAGCTTTGCCGGTGATGTCGAAATATTTTAATGTCGGCCTGATAGAAATACAGTGGATAGTAACAATATACTGTTTGGGGATAGTAAGCATTTTGCCCATAAGCAGCAAGTTGGGCAACAAATATGGACAGAACAGGGTATACAGCTGGGGTTTTATGCTTTTTGGGGCAGGCTCCTTATTATGCGCTTGTTCGACTTTTCTTTTGGCTTTGATAGTATCTCGTTTTATACAGGCTTTGGGCGCGGCGATGCTGTTTGCTTTGGCGCAGGGCGTGGTGGCGAGTATGTTCACCGGTGTGAAGCGGGGCCAATTTTTGGGTATGATAGGCTCCGTAGTGGCTTTGGGCAATATAACGGGGCCTAGTTTGGGCGGTATGCTTTTGGATGCGTTTGGCTGGCAGTCTTTATTCTACATAAATTTGCCTTTGGCGGCCTTTGGCGCCTATTTCGCATATAAGACGCTGCCAAGCGTAAAAAGACGCAAATTAGGTAAAATAAACTTAAATTCGGCCATTCTGTTTATAGTTTTGAGCATGTGCTTCTTTACCGCGCTTTCTTTGGCTGAAAAAGCCGGTTTTACCAGCCCGCACATATTGTTTATGTTAACGCTCTCGGCTATATTGGGCATAGTGCTTTACAGACACGAAAGAAAAACCAAAACCCCTCTTTTAAATTTGAGTTTATATTCCAACAAGGTGTTTGCTTACGGCAATATGGCGATGATGTTGGTGTTCATCGCGATCAACGTCAACGGCCTGCTGATACCGTTTTATTTGCAGGATATATACGGTTTAAGCGCGTTCAAAACGGGTACTTTAATACTGTTTTACTCTGTTCCTTTGATAGTTGTGGCGCCGATAAGCGGTTGGCTTTCTGGCAAAATAGGTTCAAGGAAACTTACCGTTTGTTCGATGATAGTAGTTATCTGCGGTTTATTGTGGTATATGGGATTGGGGGCGGAGTTTAAGGAATATCAAATTATTCTTGGACAAATGATATTGGGTATAGGTAACGGAATGTTTAATTCTCCCAATAATAACAGCATAATGAGTGCGATAGAACGAAAATACTACAATGACGCCAGCGGTTTAAACTCTTTGGCGAGGAATACGGGGATAGTCGTGGGGGTGGC
Source organism: Candidatus Proelusimicrobium volucris (assembly GCF_959605025.1). NCBI lineage: Bacteria > Pseudomonadati > Elusimicrobiota > Elusimicrobia > Elusimicrobiales > Elusimicrobiaceae > Candidatus Proelusimicrobium > Candidatus Proelusimicrobium volucris. The sequence continues at coordinate 155,551 of NZ_CAUHCY010000003.1, forward strand.
TCTTACGGTGAATATTTTTGACGGTTTGCTTAATTTGTTTCAAAATGGCGGGGCGGACCATATTTCTGCGTTTATATCGGCCTATCATTTAACTTTGATTTTGGCGATAGTTACCGCGGCCGCGGCGGGAGTTCTATCGTATCTCGGCAAGGAGCCCGATAGAAAGCTGCTTTAATTTGCCAGATGAAAAGCAAAACCGCCTGCCCAAAAAGCAAGCGGTTTTATTTTTTAAGAACGGGTTGATAGCCTCTCTTTCTTCGCTTTTAGAAATATCGGTATTCCTATCGCAAAGAATATTGCCGCCATTGCCAAATATTTAAGATTGGCCGCGTAAATCAGCCATATCGCATATATGGAGCCCAATATTCCTGTAATCATTATTTTGACGCGGCTTATCCCCCACTCGCTTTTATAATGTTTTCTGCGGCCGTTTTGAATCAAATAGATAGTGGTTACCAGATAGGCGGGCAAAATCATTACGGCGGTTATGTTTAGCATGGTTTCCCAAGCATTTGCCGAGAAAAACGCTATAAAAAGGGCCGCCTGCATACATATCGTGGTAATGAGTAGAGAGAAAGTCGGCGCGGCGTTTTCGTTCTCCCTGGCGAAGGCTTTGGGGAATGTGCCCTCTTTTGCCGCCGCGTAAGGCGCTTCTATTGAGATCAACTCCCAAGAAAGCCAAGCGAAAAGCACCGATATAATCAAGCCCAAATTCATTATAATCGCACCCGCCTTGCCTATCGCCGCCTCCAATACCCCGGCGGTCGAAGGATTGGCGTAGGAGGCTATGTCCTCTCTTGCCAAAAAGCCGAAAGGAAGCAGGGAAATTAACATATATACGGCCAAACAGGACAAGAATCCCAACAAAGTGGCTTTGGCTACATCGCTTTGCTTTTTTGCTCTGCCGGAGAGCACCACCGCCGATTCTATCCCGATAAAGCACCACAGCGTTACCACCATAGTGGAACGGACATTTCCCATCAACTCTTTTACGCTGAAAGAGCCCGATAGAATATTGGCCGTCAAAGCCTCTTTGAAGACGTCCCACTTAAACATTACGAAAGCCGCAATTATAAAAAATATCAGCGGCATAATTTTTGCTATCGTGCCAAATAAATTCACCAAAGCCGCCGTTTTTATACCCTTTCTTATCAAGATCATAAAAGACCATATTATCAGGCTTGAAAGCAGAAGCGCATTTAAATTGTTCCCCCCTTCGAAATACGGCGGGAAGAAGTAATTTAAGGCTTCCATCATGATTACCGCCATCGCTATATTGGAAAATACGTTCGAAAGCCAATATCCCCAAGCGATAAAAAAGCCCGTCCTTTTGCCGAACCCGTCCTTTGCATAGGCGAATATACCTGCCGTCAGCTTCGGCTTAATGTTGGATAATATTCTAAAGGTTTCTGCTATAAAGAACATACCCAGCCCGGTTATAATCCATGCCGTAAGTACGGCGTCGGCCGGGGCGGCCGCGGCCATATTCTGCGGAAGCGAGAATACGCCCGATCCCATCATGGAGCTTACGACAAGCCCGCAAAGGCCCGCTATGCCAAGTTTCATTGAGGTTTTCATTTGCTTTCCTTTCTTTGTTTGGCGGCGGCCCAATATACGGGTATGCCCGCGGCGAAGAATATAACCGCCATCGCCAAATATTTGAGATTGGCCGCATAAATCAGCCATAAAGAGTATATTATCCCGACAGAGCCTATAAATATCGCTTTGGGACGGCTGACTTTACAGGTCTGGCTGAATTTCTTCTTGCGTGATATTTTAAACAGGTACAATGTCGTTATAAAATATACCGGCAGTATCATAACGCTGGTAATGCTGAGCATGGTATTCCACGCGTCGGCGGAAAAGAAGGCTATCAACAAAGTTATTTGCGTGGTAATAGTGGTTATCAGAAGCGAAAACACCGGTACTTCTTTTTTGTTTTCTTTCAAGAAGGCTTTTGGGTACAAGCCCTTGCCCGCCGCGCTGAATGGCACTTCCGTAGAGATTATTACCCAGGACAGCCAAGAAAATAAAACCGATACCATAAGCCCCAATATCATTATCAGTCCGCCGGTTTTGCCGATAATTTGCTCCAATACGCCCGCCGTAGAGGGGTTGGGAAAAGCCGCTACCGCCCCCCTTTGCAGTATGCCCAGCGGCAAAAGCGAGATAAGAATATAACATATCAGACAGATAAGAAAGCCGCCCAAGGTGGCGCAGGAAACGTCCTTTTTCCGTTTCGCCCTGCTGGATAATACCACCGCCGTTTCCACCCCGATAAAAGCCCATATCGTTACCAGCATGGTATTCTTTATTTCCGCCATCATAAAAGAGAAGCTGAACTCCGGTGAATGTATGGTGTTTAGTATGTCGGTTTTTATTGTGTCGAGGTCAAAAGCTATTAAACATACGGCGATGAAGATGAATACCGGCACCAATTTGAAACAGGTACCTATGAAATTGACTATCGTGGCGGTTTTTATCCCTCGGAGAATTAAAATATAAAACAGCCATATTATCGCGGTGGAAAGCAAAAGCGAGTTTAAATTGTTTCCGCCCTCGAAATACGGCGGGAAGAAATAATTTAAAGCTTCCATCAAAATTACGGCAAGCCCCGTATTTGCGCATATATTGCAAAGCCAATAGCCCCACGCTATAAAAAAGCCTGCCCCCGGCCCAAAGCCTTCCTGCGCATAGGCATATATCCCGGAAGCCATTTCCGGCTTGATTTTGGCCAAAAGATGAAAAGTATACACTATGCAGAACATTCCCAGCCCGGTAATCAGCCAGGCCGCTATTATAGAGGCCGCGCCCGCGCCCTGCGCCATATTTTGCGGCAGGGAGTAAACGCCCGAACCTATCATAGAACTTATTACCACTCCGATTAAACCCCAAAGAGTGAGTTTAACGGTATAATTTTTGTCTGTTTTTACAGCCGCTTCGTCAGGATACTCTTTCATCTCTCGTAACTTTACACCTCCCAATAAAAAAATAAGCGTTTAAAAAAACGCTAATAAAAATTTTACTAAATTTTGATATTTTCTTTTATATATTTTTTCAATATTTTTAAAGCTCCTTGCGCTGTATATAATATCTAAAACTGCAATAAAAAAGAGTCCCCCAACGGCGGGAACTCTTTTTTACCCTCTTTCCCTTTTTTTACAAACCTCTTTTTAACACGCTCCTAACAATCCCAGCTATCTTAAAAGATTCCTTATCGGCTATTATGGGGGCATAATGTTTATTGTCTGATACCAAAAGGACATTGCCGCTGCGTTTATCGGGGACGAAACGTTTTATCATCGTTTCGCCGTTATTGGAGCAGACTATAACATCGCGCTCGCGCGGGGCGTCGTTCTTTTCCACTATTATCCAATCTTTGGGGTGTATAAGCTCCGTCATGGAATCCCCCTTCGCTTCCACCATAAATCCTTTAGATACAGGGAAATTCACCATAGACGGATCCACCGGGACAACTCTGCTAGGGGTGCCGTCTAGTGTTGTACCGGCTGGGCCGCATTTGGCCATACCGTAAAGCGGCAGATAGAGGACATTATCCTCCGTATTCTTTATATAATACTGCTGGGAGTTTGCGGCGCTGCGCGTTATATAGCCTTTCTTTTCCAGCTGGGTTATATGATAGTGAACCACGCTCTTGCTGGAAATATCCATTTGCAAGGCGAGCTCTTCCATCGTGAGAGGATTATCCTGGTGTTCCTTTAGAAGTTTTAGAAGTTTCTCTTGGTTTGGATGAAGTTTCTTCATACTATCCCTCTAATTGCAAAGTGAAAAGATTTTATTGTTTTAATTGTTCTATATATTGTTCTAATAATATAATAAAAAAATTTAATATTTGCAATATTTTTCTGGAATTATTCTGAAGATATCCCAAAGGTTTATATATCCTTATAAATATAGCTCGTTATAGTTTTTGGAAATATTTGCGTTTTATAGGGGGGCATATTTTCTATACTGCCAATATATTTTTATACGGAATTATGAGAATAAAAAAAGCCCCCGCTTGAACGGGGGCTTTTAAAAAGACTTTTATTATTTGTGGGCGTCCGGTGCAGCTTCCTTTTTCCACGTGATGGAAATCAAAATACCGGCTATAAAACAAGCGATGATGCAGGATATAAATACACCCTGCCAACCATAATGCTTGCTTATAAAAGCCGCGCCGCTTGAGGAAAGCATAGCGCCGAAGTATCCGAACATACCGGTAAAACCGCAGGCCGCGGATACGGATTCCTGGGTTACGATACGGCTGGTTTGAACGCCGCCGGCCAAGTTTTGGGGGCCGTCTACGAAGAACCCGATGAAAGCTGCCAACAAGGACGTCCAGAAGAAAGCGTCGGTGCCGGCGATTTTATAAAATCCCCAGCAGCTGGCGGCTAAAATAGCCAAATAGATTAAGTTCATCTGGGTGCAGCGGCCCTGGAAGAATTTATCCGCCAAGTAGCCCGCTACGATACCGCCCGGCATACCGAGGAACGGCATCCATTTCAAAGCGGAAACGGCCGCATCCTGAGCGAAGCCTCTATCTTCCACCAAGAATAAGGTACCCCAGTCCAAAGTGGCGAAACGTACATAGTAAACGAATACGTAAGAAAGCGCCAAAGCCCACAGGAACGGGTTGGCGAATACGTGTTTTTTAAGAACTTGCCAGTGGGTAAGGCCGGTATCTTTCTTAATTGGCATAGGGTCATTTTTATATTCATCGATAGGCGGCAGACCGACGGTGGTCGGTTTATCGGTAAGGAAGAACAACAGGAAAATGCTGTAGCAGATACCCATAATTGCAGGTATGATGAACGCCATTCTCCACAAGTCGAATTTAAGTAAATATGTTATCAATACGCCGACGAAGAACGCGCCGAACGTATGGCTGGATGACCATAAAGTCCATTTGGTCGCCCTCTCGCTGGGGGAGAACCAATAGACCAAACCTTTAGCGACCGGAGGAAACCCCATGGACTGGAAAATACCGTTTAAACCCCATGCAAATGCCGCGAAACCTACCAAGGGGATAGTCATATGGGTTTTGGCTACCCAAGCCTGCAAATCGGGCAGGAACGGAAAGGCCAAGTTTACCAACGAAGAGCAGAACAGACCCAAAGCCATTACGGATCTTATATTGCATTTATCTGCCATTACGCCGCTGAGGAACTTGCCTACGCCGTAAGTCGCGTAGATGGTCGTGCCGATAATACCTAATTGTATTACGTCAAAACCGAAATTGTCTTTAAGCGCAGGTTTTACGAAGTCAAGGTTTTTCCTTGTGAAGTAAAAGAGCGCGTAGCCGAAGTACATGCCGAAGAACATCTTTATACGCCACATCGTATATGTTCTTTTTATTACTTTTTCGTCTGTTAATCTTTGGTCAGCATCTTTGAGAGGCTTCATCCAGTTGATAAACTTTGATAACATACTTTCTCCTGTCTATAATATACAAGAACAAGACAAAACAAACACAAAACATCATTATCCCCGCAGTTGGCGAGAAGTAAGCCTTTCTTTTGCCTTGTTGTTGTGTCTACAAAAAGAATTGTAACATAATATAGCCCCAAATACAAACGACTTTTTTATTTAAATTACCGTCGTCAAAAGCGATAAAAAAAAGGTCCTATTGATTTTTCCCGCCCTATTTGATAACTTTATCGTTATATGTTACAGGACGCCATAAAAACTATTAAGAACGCCAAAGCGCTTGTCGCTTTTACCGGTGCGGGTATTTCCGTGGAGAGTGGCATCCCCCCATTCCGCGGCGCGGGCGGGCTTTGGGAACGTTACGACCCTTCCGCCATTGATATCAATTTCTTTTACTCTAATCCAAAAGAGTCTTGGCGCGAGATGAAAAAGATTTTTTTCAATTCCATGGGGCAGTCCGAACCAAATACCGCACATAAAGTCCTTGCCGATTGGGAAAAAAAGGGCCTGCTTAAAGGGATAATAACGCAGAATATTGACAATTTGCACCAGCGGGCGGGCAGCGTCAACGTAAAAGAGTTCCACGGTACGATAAATTATTTGCTGTGTACCGCCTGCGGGAAACGCTACAATTTGGCTGAAGTCGATTTAAATGCGGAACTGCCGTCGTGTAAAGCGTGCGGCGCTTTTCTTAAACCTGATTTTATATTTTATGGAGAGGGTATCAATCCTAAGGTATATCAGGAAAGTTTGGATTTGGCCTACACTGCCGACGTTATGCTTGTAATAGGTACATCCGGCGAGGTAATGCCCGCGTGCGCCCTGCCGTTGACGGCTAAGCAAAACGGGGCTAAAATAATAGAGATAAACACCCTGCCATCTACCTATACCGATTCGATATCGGATTTTTACTTCGAACGTAAGGCGGGCGAGTTGTTTGGGGAGATTGCAAAACTGTTCCAATAAATTGTATATTTTAAATTCCACAGGCCCTGCCCTTACCCCCGGCGGGGCCACCTATTAAAAACCCGGATTGAATTAACAAGCCGGGTTTTATTTTTTTGATGAACGTTATTTCTTCTTTTTAGTTTTTGTCGGTTTTTCCAGAGCTTGTGGAGTGAAAGGGAAAGGATAGAAATCCTTTAATTTCCTGCAGGATATCCGCGCCGGTTTGCCCGATGATAAATCTGCCGTACATATCGGCATATCGGGTTTTGCAAATTCCGCCATAACCTGCCTGCATGCTCCGCAAGGCGTGCTTAAAGGGCCTAAATCTTTTTGGCTGAAAACTATTACCAATGCCTTTATTTCCCGCTCGCCTGACACTACCGCGGAGAAGATGGCGTTCCTTTCCGCGCATACCGTAAGACCGTAGGAGGCGTTTTCTATATTTGTGCCTCTGTATATTTTTCCGCTTTCGGCCAGGACCGCGGCCCCCACTTTAAATTTTGAGTAAGGAGAGTAAGAATTATTCATAGCCTGCGCCGCGTTTGATAGTAATTCGTCCAAAAGCTTTTTGGAAAGTTTCATAAATACGCTCCTTGTTTAAGTGTCTTTAGATTATAGCATAAAGAGCGTAAATTTTTTAAACAATATCGTATCGGAGAATTTAAATTTTCTGGAGCGTTGCTTTTGCTATTTCTTCCCAAGGAAGTTCCGAAAATTCGTCCGGCGCCTGCAGTATCGTCGCCTTATCGGATAAAGGCGCCCATATTTTTTGGTTGGCCTTGTCGCTTGCCTTGTATATACAAATTTGTTTTTTGTCCAAAGCCGCGGCCGCGTGTACGAAAGCCGTATCGGGCGTTATCAGCAAATCGCTGACGGCCAGTATGGCGAAGTTCATAAATAGATTGTCTTGGGGCGTTATAAATAGATTATTTGCTTGTATCCGATTGGCCAGCGCTTCGGTTTTGGCGTGTTGCCCCAGCAAAATTATATTGTATTTATCCAATGCGGCACAAAGCGCTTTGATTTGAGTTTCCCCCAAGCAGCGGTGTTTGCTTGCCGCGAAAGCGTTTAAGGCGATATGGCCTTTTTTGTGAGGCAGTTTTGATAAAAATTTTAGGGCTTCTTTCTTCAAAGCATTGGGTACAAATAAATCATAAGATATGTTTTGGGGCTTTTCCAAGCGTAAAGTCCTAAACATAGCTTGGTGCCACGCCGTTATATGGGAGCCGTCCAAATCAAATGTACAGCCTAGATTATAGGATTTAAACTCCCCTCTATTAAACCCGAACGCGAAACGAGGGTTTATAAGCCTTAGCAGGAGCAAGGTATCAAAAGTGGGGTGTTTATCCATATCTATGTATAAATCTATATTTTGGCGCCTTAGGGCTAAGCCCGTTTTGATTATATGCCGCAGGCCTTTTTTGCATATTATTATTTGGGATATATTGCGATTGTTTTCTATTATTTGCGCCGAGGCGGGCCCCGCTATTACGGTTATTTCCGCTTTGGGCAGGGCTTTTTTAATTTCCCTAAAGGCAACGGTGTTGACTATCATATCGCCGAGTTTGTTATCGTTTCTCAAAAATACGATTTTCTTTATGGTCTTTAGCTGGTGGGGCGTAAATCTGTTTTTATTTTTTTTGTCAAAAAGGAATTTGCCCGCTTTGGCTTTAAGCCCGCGCAAATACAAATTTTTTCTTCTGTTCCATTCTCTGAAGGTCATAATAACCGATATTATATCTTATTATGAAGCAGCTTTCGTATGGAAGCAACAGCCTTTTCAACGGGGAGGGCTTTTATTTCTTTTACTGGAGCACTGGCCGATATCTCCGATTGAATGGCTATGGCGTTATCGGCTTTTAGAGGTGCAAAGAGTTTAAAATTTCTTTCCCATCCCGAATAAAAAGCGAGCAAGCCTTTGCGATAGGCGCATGCTATATGTACGGCGGCGCTGTCGACGGAGATAATCATATCGGCGTTTTTGATTAAAGCGAAGAATTCTTCCGTACTCAGCGGTGGCGTTTGCGAGGGGAGGAGATCCCGTAAAACGGATATGTATTCCGTCGAATCCCTCGTAAAGGGAATAATTAGATTTACTTGATCTTCTTTCCCTTCAAAAGCGGATTTTAAAATTTCCCGTATTTCTTCCGGGTTAATTTTTCTGTCCGTACCGCTTGGGCTAAGAACGACGTTGGCTTTCTCTTTGTGTAAGAGTTTTTTCGCCTTCTCCTCACATTCTTTTGGGATTTCGGGCAAAGAATATTCGGGATTGGCGGTTTTGATATAAGGTTTTAACGGAGTCAGTTCCAGGCTTTTGCTTAGATGTGTCCGAGCCAAATCGGGAATGTAATAATCTATGTTTTGTATGGTGTTTATGTTGTAATATTTTTTCTCTTTCTTCTGGAAAGAGATTGTATATTTAGGTTTTAAAATGAAATCAAAAATTATATTTCTTGTAGTAAACGATGGAATGTAATCTATGAATATCTGCCATTTCCCGCGGTTGGAGAAATAGCCGATAAAATTGTCTTTTATGACTTTGTCTACGAAGGGATTGTTTCTGAAAACAATTTCGTTTCTTTTGACTGCCAAAACCCCCGTTTTAATATTAGGATAGGCCTCTTTAAGCTGTTTTAAAACGGCGGTTAATATAACGGCGTCGCCCAACCCTGCGCCGATAGGGCGGAGAAGGACTGATTTTATCAAGGAAAAATCAAAATCTTCATATTTCTTTTTTCTGGCGAATATTTTTGAGATTATAGCTTTCACTTTTTTTTCTCCTCAGGTAATATTTGGGATATTTTAGGAAATAGCAGATGTCGTCAAACAGCAAGGCGCTGTCGAACAATAGTGTTTGCCTAAAATCCAATATGGTTCTTGGGCCGTGAATATTTCTTGGGTAATTATTGTATTTTATTCTGTTCGTTTTAAATCTGTTTTTGTTTTTTTTGTCAAAAAGGAATTTGCCCATTTTAGCTTTAAGCCCGCGCAGGTAGAGGTTTTTTCTTCTGTTCCATTCTCTGAATGTCATAAAGTTAATATCTTATATTTTTTTAATCATTTTGTTGTAATAGTTTCTGTATTGTTTTTTTATGTAATGAAAAAATATCTTAGCAAATATATTCTTACGATATTTATAATATAGGGCCATTTTCGGGGTTATAATATTATTATCCGTTAAATAACGGATAAGCTTTTCCGGAGGTAGTTTTTCTTTCGCTTTTTTAGAAACAAATTTAGTATGATTTGTTATTGCGTTTCCCACGCTTTGAAAGAAGTAGACTTTACGCAAATAATCGTTTGTTTCGGAAAAATGTTTATATACTTTTAGCCAATTGGTTAAATTCTCAATAGAAATACTGGTGCTCTCATTAAAACTGTCTTGTCCTTTATGCAATCTGTAAAAGATACAATTCCCATCAACAAATATTATTGCCTTGCCTACTTTCATAGTTTCTATCATCATAGGCCAATCAAAAATCTTGCCAAACTTTTTTTGAAGCAGTGAGATATCCGCATTTTTATAGAACTCTGATTTGATAATGCTGCCACTCCAAGAAGGTGACGGTGACGTCCAAAAACCTAGGGCAAAATCGGCCTGATTGTCTATAAGATAATGTTTGTCGTTAAGACTTCTAGGCATAGTATATTCTTTTGGTGGGATATTGGTATAAAAACAGAAAGATTTAGCACTTATAAAAGATATATCCCGGTATTTAGTTAAAGCTTTTAAGGCGAGGCCCAAATATTGCGGGTGGATTAAATCGTCATCGTGCAATACCATAGTATAGGGCTTAGACATCAAACTTTGCGCCGTTATAAAATTGGCGAAAGGTTTATCGGGCTGAGTGCGTATATACTTTACTTGCGGATAGTTTTTGATAAATTCTTCTGTTTTGTCGTCGGTAGAGTTATCCAGCAGAAAAATATCGCCTAGGCTTTTTTGCGCCAAAACGCTTTCAACTGCCTGTATACACATTTGGGGGCGGTTTCTGGTAAAAATAAAAATTTCTATGTCTTTGGAAGTAAACGCCATTTAAATCTCCGTTGTTTTGGCGAGATATTCGTAAAATCTTTTTATGCCGTCCTCGTATGATGTAAATTTAAAATCCGGCAGTTCCCCTTTCAGCAGAGTGTTATCGCCCGTATATTCATTGGCCAGGCCTTCTTTGGCGGATATAATCTCGCTCTTGTAAGAAGATATTTTGTTTATTGTTTGCGCGATTTCCATAAGCGATATGCCTTTGTCGGGCGTTATGTTGATAAACCTCGCTTTTGGCTTTTTTTCAATGAAGCGCAGCACTATTTCGCATAAATCTTCTACGGGGATATAGTCAAAGACGACATTTTGCCGCATAGTTATCGGTTTATGCGCCAAATTGCATTTTGAGGCGTGGGTTATAAATCTGGAGTCAAACTCATACGGCCCGTAAACGCCGAACAGCCTTAAATTGAGTACATTGGGGTATTTTTGTATTTCTTGGCTTAATCTGTATTTGGCGCGGCCGTATAAATCTTTGGGGATAACTTCCCCCCATTGGCTTTCCTTGATTTTTTTTATCGGGCGGCTTTTGTCGTATTCCGCGCCCGAGCCGAAGGTTATTATATCGCGCCCGTCGGCCGCTTTGAGGAAATTTTCAAATATGGCCAGGTTCTTTTTTTCAATGTCCGAGGGTATATTTTTAGGGTCGCTTATCCCGTAAAAACCGGAAAGTATGTATAAATCGGGCTGATAGGTATCGGCCAAAGCCTTTACGGTTTTAGCGTCGGTAAAGTCGTAGTCTTTGCTTTTTGGCGCGATTAGTTTAAAGTTTTTATCTTCCAAGAAGGGTTTTAAATTACGCCCCACAAATCCGCCTGCGCCGGTCATCAGTATTGTTTTACGCATAAATCATCTCTTTTTAGGCCATATTTTTGTTTTTATCTTGCCGAAAATCTGTATGTAAAATCCTCTGTCGGAAGAGGTCAGTTTAATCGGGCTTATCATATACAGGAACAGCAAAATCCGTTTTGACAAGGGTATTTGCCGCGCCGTTTCCAACAGCGGCAGGATATTGCCTTTCTTCCAATACCAGTTATACATAGCCGAATAAAAATGCGGCCAGCCCTTATGTATTTCCCTGTTTATCGGGCGCGCCATTATTTTATAACGCAGTTTTTTGTCTTTTATCTGCGCTATGATATTGGCGTAGCCCGTTATCCAAGACATAGATCTTTGCTTTAGATATAAAGAATCGTTGTCGTATCCCCTTATATAAGAAATATCGGTATCCGCCTTCATACCGTTGCTTACAAGAGGTTTAGGCAAAAGATATATTTTTTTGCCTTTGTTTATATGCTCTATTGCGGGCACCAAATGTGGGAATAGGGTATAGACATTGTTTAGAATATTTGTCATAGTCGTATCGGTAAATAGGGAAGTTTTATATATATCGCACGATACGAAAGAAAATTGCTGCAAAAGCGCGGGAATATCATCTTGTTCGCCTTCGTTTAAAGCGTAATTGGCTGCGCAGATGACTTCCTCGCCGTTGGATACCGCCTCCTCCAAATAAGGCCAAGCGGACCAATCTATTATATCGTCGTCGGCCAAGGTCCAAACATATTGCATATCGGCGATTTCCAGCGCTCTGGCGATATTTCCGCCAAGCCCTAAATTATAGGCGTTTTTCTTGTATTTTAAATTGCCGTGTTCTTTTCGATAGGCTTTAACCAGCGCGGCGGTATCGTCGGTGGAGTTATTATCCAAAACGGTAATATCAAAATCTTTTACGGGCGAATTATCGGTCAGCAGCTGTTTTAAGGTAGCGTCCAAAAATTGGGCCCTATTATAGGTTATTACTATTATTTGCAGTTTGTTTTTTATAGACATTTCACTTATCCGTATAGGGTATATTATTGCTTTGTAAAATTATCTTTACCGCTTGGGGCAAAGGCGTAAAAGAATTAAATCCAACTTCGTTTAACAGTTTGCCGTTGGCGCCCAGATAAAGGCTTGGCTGGTTTGAGGGCTCGTCGGATAGGGAAAGCAAATCCTCTTTGCCCGCCGGTTTGAAAAACAACTTGGCGTAATCGGCCAAAGAAACCGCCTCCCCCGTACATATGTTAAGCGCGCCCTGCGCCTTGGAAAATAAGGCTTTTACAGTCGCCGCCGCACAGTCGGGCGCAAAGACAAAATCCCTCTTAAGCCGGGAATGCCTTAAATTTAATACTGTTCCCCCCTTTAAGGAATTTATTATCTGCGCCGTCAAACGGGGAAGAACCTCGTCTTTGCCGAATATTTGGAAAGGCCTTATCCACAAAAGTTCAATTCCGTTAGCTTTAGAGTAATCCAATGCCTGCCTATAAAGACGGGTTTTGCATTCCTCATAAGCGTTTGTGGCTTGCAAAGGAGAACTTTCCGCTAAAGGCTTCTCGGACGCGGCGTATTCAAACATACTGCCGAAATATACCGCCCGCTTCCCCCCGTTGGCGCAGAACGCTTTAAGCAAAGCCATTCCCGCTTGCAGAAATTTAAAATTTAACGGGGAATCGGCATAATCGCCCGATACTTTCCAAGCCAGATTGATAAGATAATTCGGCTTTACCCCGCCGAGAATATTTTTGACGTAAGTTTCGTCAAACAGGTCGCCTTGTATGTATTCTATGCCGGGCAGTTTGTCCTTTGGCGGCAAAATATCCAAAGCCCAAACTTTCATGCCGCCCGCCGAAAGACGGGGCAATAGTTCCTTGCCCAGCAATCCGCTTGCGCCCGTCAGTAAAATATTCATTTGTAAATGTTTTCCTCCATTTCTTCTTTGGGCAGGAACGGGAACATATCTTCCAAAGTAGGCGATAGCATACTGCCGTCGGGCAGTTTTTTTGATGATAGTTTAGGGGTAAAAATATAATCGTCCTTTAAAACTATCTCGCATAAAACGGGCCCTTTAAGGCTTAGCACTTTCTCTATTTGCTTTTTTAAATTATTGGGCGAGCTTATTTGAACGGCTTTCAGGCCGAAGGCCTGCGCCAATTTAATGAAATCGGGCATTTTTACTCCGCTTTCTTGCCCGCAGGCGGTGTATCTGCCGAAGAAATTTCTCTGCGTTTGCTTTATGGATATGTAGCCGTCATTGTTAAACAGGAATATCTTTATCGGCAGATTATAGGTTTTTACCGTTTGCAGTTCCTGAAGGTTCATCATTATGCTGCCGTCGCCTTCAAGGCAGATTGTTTCTTTTTCCCCGCCCGCTATGCAAGCGCCTATCGCGGCGGGCAGGCCGTAACCCATGGAGGCGTCGCCCGAGTTTAGAAACATTCTCTTCCCCTCTTTTGAGGCCCCCGCCTGATATAAAGCCAAACACGCCGTCGCGTTTGAGGCTACCGTCGTAGTAAGCCCCGAGCATTGGGTTATCAGTCTGACGCATTCGTATGGGTTGAGTTTTTGCTTTAAATTTTTAAATTCGCTTAAGGGCGTGTATTTCTTTACACGCGCGCGGCACCAATTAAGCCATTTCTCGGCTTTTAAATCTTTGGCTTTCGGCAGCAGCGCTTTTATAAAATCCTTAATATCGGCTTTGACGGCTATATCGGGCTTTACCGTCGGTTTTTTTAGTTCCGCCTCGTCAATATCCACGATAATTTTTACCGCTTTTTTAGCGAAGTTCTCCCAATTATAGCTGGCTTGGCGGATATTGTTCCTTGTGCCCAAGAACAAAACGCAGTCGGCGTTTTGCAGGGCGAAGTTCCCCGCCCTCTGCCCGACGGTTCCTATTCTGCCGGCAAACAGTGGGTTATCCTCCGCTATCAAATCAAAGCCGTTAAAGGTTGTTACGATCGGGATATTAAATTGGCCCGCTAGTTTTTTAAACTCGTTTTGCGCGGACGCAAGCCTTATGCCGTGCCCCGCAACAATAAGCGGCGCTTTGGCTTTTTTTAAGGCTTTTATTACTTGCTCCGTTTTAAAATTGTATTTGGTTTTTGCGGGTATTTTGAAGCCCTTTAGTTTCTTTTCGTCTATAAAAGCGGCCTGAATGTTTATCGGCACATCAAGCCAAACGGGTCCCGGTCGTCCGTTTTTGGCTAAATAGAGGGCTTTTTCCAGGTGGAATTTTATCTCCTCGGCTTTGGTTATAGATACGGCGTATTTGGTAAAAGGTTTTACGGCCGCTATAATATCAGCCTCCTGATCGCCCAGCTGCCTAAGGGGTATATCGGGGCAAGATGCTTTGCATGTGCTGAATTTGACCTGCCCCGAAAAATATATCACCGGTACGCTGTCCGTCCACTGTCCGAAAAGGCCGTTTAGGCAGTTAAGCCCGCCCGGGCCCGTTGTTACGCAAACGGCGGCCAAATCTTGGTTTAGGCGGGCGTATCCCTCGGCTTCTATGGCGAGGGCCTGCTCATTATGGGCGCAGTAATATTTCAGCTTGGAGTTGCCGAAAGAATCGTTTAAATGCATTGCCCCGCCGCCCGATATCATAAAGATATCCTTTACTCCGCGGGCGGAGAGGTATTTTGCTATATAATCCGATACTTTTATCATTTAAATCAATAACCGGTTTTGCCGCCGGCTTCCTCAATCAATTTTTTGTATCTGGCTTCCAGCATATTGATTCTTTTTGCGTCTTCCTGATGGATACAGCCGTAGAAGTCGCGCTTGTTTTTTAGCCACATAAGTTCAAAGCCGACGGCTTTCAAAATTCCTTGAGGCGCTTTCTCGTCGTTTAGGGAAGCCTGCGCGCCGAAGATTATTTTTCTTGTTTCAAAGCGGTCTAAAGTATTTGGCGGAAGGTTTTTAAAAAACGGCAGGGAATGGGCCGATACACCGCCCCCGATACAACATTCAAGGCCGCGCGCTTTGCATTTGGTAAGAATGTCTTTTGCGATTTCGAAAATTCTGTCGGAATTAATGTCTTCTCTAGTCAAACCGAGAGAACCGCACATATCAACTCTGCCCAAAACTATGCCGTGTATGCCTTTTATGGCTTCGCAGTCGAGCATGGCCTGAAGGTTTTTATGGCCGGTTTCAGTTTCTATATTGACCAGAAATTTAACCTCGTCGCCATATTCCTTGGGGAAGGCCAGCTTCGCGGAATTGACGAATTTGCTTAAAGCGTAAGGCGTTTCTATCATCGGGCCGACTATCCTTGATACGCCGATTATTTTGGCGTCATACATATCTTTAAGGGCTTCGCAGCCGCCGACTTTTATCGTAAGCTCCAGCCCCGCCGTAGTTACCACTTCTTTTAAGCGCATGGCTTCTTCCAGGCGGGTGCCTTCGGCTTCAAATTCGGCCTTTACGCCTTCAACATGGTGATTATGTTTTAAATCCGTCAGGATGTCAACCATCTTTTTTTCAAGATAATTCATTTTACTTCTCCTGTTTTGTCTTTTCGGTTATAAATTGTTTAATCGCGGCTATGGTTTTGTCTATATCGTCCGTGGCGAGCCCGGGCCATATTCCAACCCAAAAACTGCCGCGCATAACCTCTTCGGTATTTGGGAGCAGGGCGTATTCCTTATCCGTAAGCTCGCGAGAGTTTAACAGTATGGAATTTTTAATTCTCAAAGGGATATCGTCGTCGGTGAAGGCGGGCTGCCTTAAGATATTGCCCGCGAACACCTGCCTTGTGCCTATGCCTTGGCTTTCAAGATATTTGCAGAGTTCTATTTTGTCAAAACCCGCTTCTTTGCGTACGGTGAGGATAAAGCCGAACCAGCTCGGCTCGGCCTGTGCCTGCCAGGCGGGCAGAATAAAGTATTTGTCAAAGGGTTTAAGCGCCATAAAAAGGCGGGTAAAATTTTCCTTGCGTTTGGCTATAAAGCCGTCAAGTTTTTTAAGCTGGGCCAAAGCGCAGGCGGCCTGCCAGTCGGTTATTTTAAGGTTATAGCCCAAGTGGGAATAGGTATATTTATGGTCATAGCCGAAGGGCAGTTTGCCCAGCTGCATATTAAAGCGGTTCTTGCAGGTGTTATCTTTGCCAGGCGGGCACCAGCAGTCGCGGCCCCAATCCCTAAAGGACATCAAAATCCTGTACAAAACTGGGTCATCGGTGACGACGGCGCCGCCCTCGCCCATCGTTATATGGTGCGCGGGATAGAAGCTGAAGGTGCCTATATGCCCGAAAGTGCCCGTATGTTTGCCGCCGAATTTGGCGCCCAAGGCGTCGCAGTTGTCCTCAATGAGCCAAAGGCCCTTGTCTTGGCAGATTTGTTTTATCTTTTCCAGATTGAAAGGATTGCCCAAAGTATGCGCTACGAAAACCGCCTTGGTTTTTGGTGAAAGAGCTTGCTCGATTTCGCTTTCCAAAATATTGTGGGTGTTTATATCCACGTCAACAAACACGGGTATAAGCCCGTTTTGTATTATCGGCGCGACGGTAGTCGGGAAACCCGCCGCCACGGTGATAACCTCGTCGCCTTTTTTTAGGCGTCTGTCGCCCAGCTTGTGGGAAGTGAGCGCGCTCAAAGCCAGCAGATTGGCGCTTGAGCCCGAATTTACGCTTAAAGCGTATTTTGAACCCAAATAAGCCGCAAATTGCTTTTCAAATTGTTCATTAAAACGCCCCGTCGTCAGCCACATATCCAAAGTGGCGTCGAGCATATTGTCCAGCTCTTCCGTGCCTAGCACCTTACCCGATGCGGGGATATAAGTCCTTTGCTGTTTTTTTTGATGGGCTCTGTAATATTTGCGGCCTAAAGTTTTAATCAATTTCCTTGTTAAGTTTTCCATAATTCTCTCTATATTCAGATATCTGTTTAAGCGTGAACGCTTTGATGTCTGCGCCTTCGTAGAAATTTTTGTACCACAGCGCCGTTTCCTTAACGGCTTTGTCAAAGTCGTAAACGGGGCGCCAGTTAAGTAGTTTAAAAGCTTTCTCTATATCCAAATGCAATAGTTTCGCCTCGTGCAGTTTGGCGCAGGGCTCAACTCTGTAAGAGCCGCCCCCCCACGTCTTTAAAAACAGTTTTACCAAATCCTCAACGGTACGGACGTCGCTTGGGTTCGGGCCGAAGTTCCAGCCCTGCGCCAAAGAGGGATCCACCCATAGCTTTTTGCCCAAGAGCATATAGCCGAACAGCGGTTCCAGCACATGCTGCCACGGCCTTGTGGCAAGCGGGTTTCTCAGCACTATTTGCTCGCCTTTGCTTAAGGCGCGGGCGCAGTCGGGTACGATTCTGTCCAAGGCGTAATCTCCGCCGCCTATCACATTGCCCGCCCTGCAGCTTGCCAAGGCAGTATTGTGGCTTTTGCCGTACTCTTTAATATTGAAAAACGAATTTCTGTAACAGGAGGTCAGAAGTTCCGCCATGCCTTTTGACGCGCTGTAAGGGTCATAGCCTCCCATGGGCGAAGTTTCTTTGTACGGGACGTCCGTTTCTTTGTTCTCGTAGCATTTGTCGCTTGTTATGTTTATCAGAACTTTTACACTGGGCGTTTGGCGTACGGCCTCAAAAAGATTCGCCGTGCCGATAACATTGGTTTGTATCGTTTCCACCGGCTCTTTGTAGGAAAGCCTTACCAGAGGCTGCGCCGCCAAGTGAAATACTATATCGGGCTTAAAAGAAATTACTTCTTTTTTAAGTTTATCGGCGTCCAAAATATTGCCTATTACGCTTTGCGTCGCTTTTTCAAGCCCGAGCAGTTCGTATAAAGAAGGGTTCGTATTGGGGGCTAAAGCGTAGCCTTTAACTTCCGCGCCCATATCTGTAAGCACGGCGCTGAGCCAAGAACCTTTAAAGCCGGTATGCCCCGTCAGGAATATCTTTTTGCCTTTGTAAAATTGTTCCAATGTCATATAATTTTTCGGCCTTTACCATTTCTTCCAAGGGGCTTTGCTCTCCGCCCATAATTGCTCAAGCTGGTTTTTGTCGCGCAGAGCGTCCATCGGCTTCCAAAAGCCTTCGTGCTTATAGGCGGCTATTTGGCCGTCGGCGGACAATTCCTCCATAGGCGCCTTTTCCCATACGCAGGCGTCGTCGCCTTCCTTTATGTATTTAAGAACTTCCGGCTCCAATACGAAAAAACCCGCATTTATCCAGCCGCCGTCGCCTTTGGGCTTTTCCTTAAAGGATTTGATTATGCCGTTCATATCTATATCCATCGCGCCAAAACGCCCCTCGGGCTGTACGGTGGTTACGGTGGCCAGTTTGCCCGTCTTTTTGTGGAAGGCTATTAAATCTTTGATATTGACGTCGCTTACTCCGTCGCCGTAGGTTAAGAGGAAAGTTTCGTCCCCGATATATTTTTCCGCCTGTTTTATGCGGCCGCCGGTCATAGTATTTAGCCCCGTATCAAGTATCGTAACCTTCCACGGCTCGGCTTTATGGTTCAGGGTTTGTATGGTATTTGCCGCCAAATCTATTTGCAAATCGGAATTGTGCAGAAAATAATCGGCGAAATATTCCTTTATTATATATCCTTTATAGCCCGCCAATATTATAAATTCGTTTATACCGTAATGGGAGTATATCTTCATTATGTGCCACAGTATCGGCTTGCCGCCTATTTCTATCATCGGTTTAGGGCGAAGGTGGGATTCTTCCGCTATGCGCGTACCCATCCCGCCCGCCAATATTACAGCTTTCATAAAATATGCCTCCAAATGGTTTTATATATTATACATAATTAAGTTGTGGCGAAATATATAAGTAAAAAGGATTATCAGAAAGGTTATCTTATCTTTATTTGCGATATTCTTTCTATGACGGAACTATCCAAACAGTTTGCCTTGGCTTTCAATTTTAATGCTACAATACAAAATAAGTATATGTACAGATGAGGTTTTGTTTTATGGGGAGATTGCTTCGCGCCGTTTTGTTGGCGTGTTTTTTAACTTTCGGTTTTGTTGTTTCAGCTTTTTCGGGAACCGATAAAAATCAAACGGGGAAAGAGAGCGTTTTTTATGAACAGGTACTCTTGGAGGAAGCCATCTCTGCGCAAAAGGTTTCAGCCAGGCATGAGAGGCGGATTTCTCAGAATAAATCTTTTAGCGAGTACGGTGATTTCCTTTCCTTTTATTCCGAAGCCAAAAAAATGGCGGAAGACAAATTGGGGCTGCAATTCGGCATTGACGTTTCTTTTATGGCTCAGCGTGCCGCGCCGAACGGAAAGAACACTGCAATACAAGCTATTTATTACCCCTATGCCACGTGGAATTTATTTAAGAGCGAGCGCTGGGGTTCCGGCCAAATAGATTTTAACTACACTCTTACGCGTTATTGGGGCGGAGAAGCTGCGGCTTTAAACAATATGGTTAATGTAGTTGCCGGTATAAACGACGGCTTATCGGACGGAGATACTTTTTCCCAAGCTACCTATACACACACCATGCCCGGCAAATTAAGCTGGCTTAGTTTGACGGTGGGGCAATATCCTCTATACAATTTTGACGGGACGACTTATGATTCAAACCCTCAAACGGCGCTTATAAACTATGCTCTTGCGCAGAACGCTAGCGCGAGTTACCCTGCGGCTAGTTTGGGCGCTTACCTGCAAGCCGCTTTAAACGAGA
This sequence comes from Candidatus Proelusimicrobium volucris, assembly GCF_959605025.1. NCBI lineage: Bacteria > Pseudomonadati > Elusimicrobiota > Elusimicrobia > Elusimicrobiales > Elusimicrobiaceae > Candidatus Proelusimicrobium > Candidatus Proelusimicrobium volucris. The sequence continues at coordinate 175,425 of NZ_CAUHCY010000003.1, forward strand.
AAATAATCTTAAGCGCAGGCTATCAGGACGCCACAAATATCAGCGGCAGTCAAATAAGGTTTAAGGACGCCTTTCCCGGCGAATATACGGCATTTGCCTCTTTAAGTTATGCGGACAATTCCGCCCAATATTCGGCGATGGCGTATTATCAGCCGTCGGTGGAAGATCAGGAGGGTTACAGCTGGGGCTGGTCTTTAAACGCGGAGCGAGACCTCGGCAAAAAATGGAATATATTTGGGCGCGCAAACGGCTCAACCGATAATATAACTTCTATAAAACAATCCTATGTTTTGGGGCTTTCTTTCCTAAATCCTTTGGAAAGAAATCCGTTGGACGTAATTACCATAGCCGCGGCTTATAACCGCTTGAGCGAAGATGCATTGCTCCTGCCTTATGTCCGCTCGGCCGAAACGGTTATAGAAGCACAATGGGTTTGGGGAATAAGCAAATATTTTACTCTTACGCCCGATATACAGCTTTATCCGCGCGCGGGTTTAAGTTCTGAGCAAGAGTGGGTTAGCGTAGCCTCACTTAGGACAACTTTTATGTTCTAAGTCCATATTGAGTTTATATTGTAAAAATTGGGCTAATAAACGCATTTCCGCATCAAAAAAACCCGCGCCTTAATCGCGCGTTTTTTTTATTTGTTATTAACAAAATTTTATTTGCAAACATCTACCCAAATGCCGCGGGTGATATTCTGCAGTTCTTCTATCGTAAGTTTTACCGCATTATTGGCCGCGCCAGCCGCGGGATAGGTATAAGGGTATTTCTTTAAAGATTCGTCCAAGTAAATCTTTACCCCCTCTTTAAGACCGAAGGGGCATACTCCGCCTATCGGGTGGCCGGTAAGGTTTGTGACTTCCTCACCTTTTAAAAAGGAGGCTTTCTCCTTAAAATATTCCTTAAATTTTTTATTGTCAATGCGTGCCGTACCCATAACCACTATGACTATCGGGCCGCTTTTTGTGTTGAAGGAAAGTGTTTTGGCTATAAGCCCCTCTTCGCAGCCTATGGCTTGGGCGGCCAAAGCCACCGTCGCGGTGGAGGCGGGCAATTCTATATATCTGTCTTCAAGATGATGTTCTTTAAGCTGTTGTTTTACTCTTTCTATATTTTCCATAAATATATCATATCAATTTAAAAAAGCCTTGAAAGGGTCCGTTTTTTCTTTGTTTAAAGCGCTTTTTCCGGCTCTTTGTACGGTGTTGAACCCGAGCTTTAAAAAGCCCCGTTTCTCAAAGAGGAACGGGACTGTTAATTTACATTTTATTTGTTTTCAGTGTCTGTTTTGGTAAAAAGTTCCTTTTTCTCTTCTGTTTTATTATCGGGCAGGAGTTCTTCCCCTTCTTTTTCGCCGCTGGCGTATACTACTTCCGTAGAGAAGTCAAAAGAAGTCGTATTTTTTTGGGCGGTCTGCGCGGCATTTGCCTTCTGTTTTTTGAATATGGACTGCGCTAAAGCCAAAGCACCGCCGCTCAAGGCAACCGGGACAAGCACCGCTACCTGCAAAGAGCCCGTCAAATCCGATACGAAGCTGAGCAGCGTTCCCGCGGCGGCCGCCGCTACCGAAAAGCTGAATATAAGCAAAGTGGTGTTTGCCGCTTTTTCGCCTCTGCCTTGCAGTGCCGCGTTAAATAAAGGCGGGAAGAGATTCGCATCGCCAATAAAGAATAAAGCCGCGCCCGTAAGCCCCAAAGGCGATATTCCCTCCAAGGCGAAAAGGGTTAAACCCGATAAGACCAATCCACCCGATATTTTGTACGTGGAGGTCGAAGAGAGTATCCCCCTCTTCTGCAGTTCTCCGCATAAAGCCCTGGCAAGGCCCATGGCCGTATATATCAGTACGCCGCCCAATATATTAGGCATATCAGATAGAGCGCCGTAATGCTCCTGCGCCATGGAAAATACCAATAAAGAAGTTGTCAGCTCGCCCGCTTCTATCAAAGAGAAAGAGATGGCGGCTTTTCGGGCTTCGGCATCTTTAAAGAACATTTCCACAAGGCCTTTTAGCCCGCCGTCTTCTTTGGATTCGGGCAAGGGTACGTCTCTGAAGTTCCCCCTGAAGATGCTGGTAAGCGCGATAAGGCTTAACGGCGCGAGAAGCAAAGGAAAAGTTATAGCGTTATTTACTTCCCCAAAGCCCAAAGATTGCGACGCAAAGTTAAGCAAGGGCCCAAATTCAAGGAACAATATGGTTCCCAAACTTCTGGCCATAGCCGTTTGCGTGGTAAGGCCGAGCGCTCTTTGCGCGTCGAAATTGACGTCTATCAAAGGATATATCGTCGAGTATTTTATCTCGTTGGAAAGCGATACCAGCGATATGCCCGCCAAAGAACTTATCAGGCCGGCCGTACTGCCGTCATTGGTAAAGCCGTTAAGGCCGCCCAATACCGTCAGCCCGATGCCGAGGAAAGTGCCGACCGCGGCCGTCCTCGCCATATTTATTACGCCCCATCTGTTAAAGAAGTATCCCATAAACGGCACCAAACCCGCGGGCAGATAACTTATTAAGCTGATTATCGTGTTTGTAGTGGAAGTATCCAGCCCGTATACTTGGCTTATCATGGGTGCGGTGGCTGTTACCGTCGTCGCCGCGAGGAAGTTATACAAGAAAGCCGAAGGCTTTACTATATCGTCCTTCTTCTTTAAGAATGCCGCTATTTTGCCTAACAGGCTTTTGGGTTCTTCTTTAGCTTGAGTGGTATTTTCCGCCGCTTCATTGGCACTGTTGCCGACCGATGCGGAAGAGTAAAAATCTCCCAATATTTCCGCTACGGCGGCGGGGCTTTCCCTTAAAAGATGAGGCCTGCCGGGTACTTCGTACACCCAAGAGGACGGATCGGTTCTGTTTTCTATAAAACCGTAATTGTAATCCTTTGTTATTCTTGCCGTAGGGGCTTGCGTTTGCCCGTATGAACCTGCCAAGAGTTTGCCATCGGCGTATCTGTATACGTCGCGCGCCAGCATTACAGGCAAAGCTACGCCCGCCGCGGCGTTTTGCAGCCCGGAGGCAAGTTTAGCCGTCCAATAAGCCGCACCCCGCCCTTGCAGTATATTTCCGCCTATTAATGGAATGCCGTTATAGAAACTTAATATCTTGGGGTCTACTACGTCTACGGGCCTTATATTCTTTATGCTTATGCCCGTTTTGGCCGCGATATCGTAAGTGCTGAGATTAAATATATTCGCCGCTTTAACGCCGCCGCGCGTAACATTGGCCACCTGTTCCGTCGCCGCCAGAACTCTGCCTCCGTTTAACATTCCAGGCGTTACGGTGGCTACATTATAATTGAACAGTAAGGTCGTGCCCAGCACGGTGGCTTTGTTGTTTACTATTCGCAGGGTTTTGCTAGCTAAGCCAAGGTGGTGATTATCAAGCCATTTATATAGATTGTCAATACGGTTGAGCGGAGATATTTTTGGCGAGTCCGATAAAGTCGGCGCTTTATACTCTCCTTTTATGTTAAAGGCTTCGGCCAAAGTTGTTTCCGTTTTGCCCGAGTGGTTAAATATCAAGCCGTTTCCGCTTTCGCTGTTCCACCAGCGGCCGAGTTTGCTGTTTTTTAGCCAATCTCCAAATCTGTTGGCGCGTGCTGTTTTTAAAGCCTCTGAGCTTTTGGCGTATTTTGCCAAATTGGCCTCGTAGCTGCGGTAGCGGGCGATATAATCTGCCGATGCTTTGCTAAGCTGTACCGCTTTAGGGGCTTGAGGTTTTATCGAAAGTTCGGCTTTAAGCGTTTCAAGTTCTTTTAGAATCTGCTGCGCTTTTGCGTTCTCGCCGCTTGCGGACAAAGCATTATACTGCGCCGCTTTGGTATTATAAAGATTTACTTTGGCGTTATAGGACTTAGTGGCGGCGAGATATTTTTCGTACATGCTTTTGTTTGTTTGATTTACGGTGTTTATCTCTGCCTCTATCGCGGCCTTTTCCTGAGCGGATATATTGCGCTGTGCTTTTGCTATATCGCGTTCGCTTTTGGCCAATTTATATTCGGCCGTTGCTTTATCGGCTTTGGCTTGGCGGTATGCGCTTATGTTTTTGCCGCCGCTGCGCCGCGCTCTTAGTTTGCTTATCGCGCTTTTGCGCGCGTTGTAGAGTTTCTTAATTCTAAGATTATCGGCTTTTATCGCGGCTATGTTTATACCCTCGCCGCGTATCTTTACCGCCTTTAACAAACGGGCTTTGCCGGCCAATTTTATTTTGCTTAAACGGTATGAAGTCTTTGCTAAATTTGCCCCGCCGCGGATAAGAGAAGGTATACTCTTGATAAGTGCGGGCGTCAAAACCACCATTAGTGCCATATCCGTCCAATAACCGGCGGATTTTATTTTTTGGTTGTCATTGTATCTGGCGGCTTTATTGTCGTTGAGAACCTTTTTAGAGAGGCCTTCCCCCCCTTCCATAAAAGCCAAATTGTTGACGCGCGTCTGCGTGGCGGCGTTAAGGTCCCACCAGTCAAGATTATTAAGCAGTTTCCTTGCGCTTAAAGCTGAGGCGTCTTTTCTGCCTTTGTTTTTCAATACACCGCTTACTAAAGGCGTGTGTATTTTGTTGCCCGTATCTCTCTTTAGCAGCATTAAGAGGAAATTGCCTTGCGCGGCGGCAGTTTTGGCTAAAGCGTAGCTCCGCGCTTCCTCCCGCAGATATTTACTTATGATTTTCCGCGAAAGTGCGGCGGCGTATTTGGATTTGTTTACGCTTATCGAATAACCTATATCTTCAAGGACATTGCCGTATATATTGCCGTATTTGTCTTGCCCTTCTTGTATGAGATATTGCGTCTTTTCCCCGTATCCGTTAAGATAATTGCCGCCGCCGCCTCTTATGTATCTGTTAAATACCCCTATGCCTTTTTCGGCGGCGTTCTCTACGCTTAGAAGCTCGAGAACCGCTTTCGCTTTACCCTTTATCCCTTTGTTTTTTAAAGTTTCGCTTAAAAGCAGATGCTCTATTTTGGCCCAAGACGATTTGTCGTTTATCAGCGATAGGGCCGTTACGCCCGATTCCAAAGCTATGGCGCCGTAGTCGCCGTCCCAGGCTTCTGAGACGGAATCGTATATTATCCTCCCGTTGGCGGAGGGATTTTTGCCAAACAAGGCAAGCAAGACCATGGCTTCGCCGGAATTTATGCAGTCGAGCTGTCTTTTTTGCTTACCCTTGGCGCTTTTTTCTTTTAGGCCGCGGCTTTTCCCGCTAAAAGAATATTCTATACCGGGCATATAATCTACAAGGTAAATGTCATTATCGCAGTATTGCGGCGCTTGTTTTGCTATGGCGCTTATGTAGTTTATAAAACGGGCATAATCTTTATCGTTCACTCCGCCTAATAAGGCCAGATCCCGCACTTTGGCAAATACGCTATTATTGCTTGCGGGCGTATCACCTTTTTCCAAAATGCCTTTTTGTATTTCTGATTTGTAGAATTTATCGTTTAGAACTCCATTGAGCAAACCTTGTATGAAGGCGGGGCACTCGTATGTGGTTTTATTGTATAGGGTTTGTTCTTTCCCGGAACAGGCTTTAAGGTAATACTTTTCAACGTCGTAACTGCCGTCCGGCGCTTTGCCACGCGCGTAGGCTGAACGCCCCGCTTGATAAGAAGCCGAGTTAAGACGTTCAAGCTCTTTGTACGCTTGGTAGGCGAACTCTATTTCCGCCGCAAGTTCTTCGGCCGTAAGCTCTACCCCAGCGTATTCCTCTTTGATGAGCTTAGAGAGTGCCTCTATCGTGTCGGCGTCTTGCGCGCGATTGTATGCCCCGTTTAATATGTCGGATATGTCAAACTCGAACGAGTTCTCCTTTTGCCAAGCGGCAAAATCGTATCCGGTTTTAACCGGGAGCAGCTGGGCATAACTTTCTGCCGTTAAGTTCAGCAGAATCGCCAAGCTGATAGCTATCGATATAGCTTTGTTTAAGCTCTTGCTTAAACCTTTTTGCAACCACGATACAGTGTTCTTCATTTTATTTACCTTTTAGTCCTTCTTTAATGCTTGCGGAAACCATTAATCTTTACTTTGCCTTTGTGTCCCCGCGTAAAAAATTGTATTTTTGCGCCGCTATCGCCTAATCATAAAATGAATGAACATCGACATCAGATAATATGTCGCTCTATATATATAAGGAAAAACGTAAAAATAATTTTTTAAAAATAATGTTCTCATAAAATAACCTCAAAACAAAAAAATAATAAGATCTGCCGCTTCTTTTATTAAGTCCCGCAGATCTTACGTATAATAAATTTAAATTTTGGATTATCTCGTGAGAATCTGCATCATATTCTTCCTAAGGGATAACTTATATCCTAACCTGGACATTAACATGGTGTAATATAAGCCCTTGGAGAATAGACGCATAATGGAAGTGATATAATTATTAAAGGAATATATGCCGAATAATATAAAAGAATATCCGCCGCAAATAGATTTGCGGATATCCGCCTTTTCAAAAGCGCTTATTATATTATAGGTAATGCTGTTCGACATAATTATTTCCTTCTCTTCCAATATTATATAAAATTTCGGAAAGCGAGTATAATATTTTTTTAAGACTTGTGCAAATATTTTGCAAATATAGTAAAATTTATCTAGTAAGGACAATCTGTATTACAAAAAAACAGGAGTAAAAAGTAAATGAAAAAAATAACTGCATTAATGTTTGCTTTCTTGATGCTTGTGACGTTTGCTTCCGCTCAGAAGACAAATGCCGCCGCCGAGAAAGCGACCGCGTCCGAAACGTCAATAACCACCGATGGCCAAAAAGATACCACGGTAGAATATAACGGTATAGTTATTTCTATCCCTAAAGGGGTAAAAGCTACGGTGTCCAAAGATGCTAAGGGCAATATCATTGTTTCAGGTTCTGATCTCAATGGAGTAAAAATTGACGGAGAAACTGTAAATAGCACCGGTAAAACGACTCTTTCAATCAATGCTTCCACCAAAGTGATGACAGTAAAGGAAGGTAATAACGTAACGGTAACCAATGCCAAAGGCCAAACGTATTCCGTAAAAGCCGGGCAAACTACCGCCCAAGCCGCCGCGACCGTTACAACGGCTAAGCCGGCCGCGAAAGCGGAAGTCGTTCCCGCTTTCGTATTGCCCAGCACGGAAAGTGCTGCTAACCAGCAGACCGTGCAGAACGTGGAAGAAACGTTGAGCCCGTCTTCACCGCGTTAATTATAGGAGACTTTGTAGAAACATATGAAAAAGTTATTATTATTGGCAGTATCTTTATTGGTCGTCAACTCGGCCTTTGCGGGTGACGTAAAGTTCCTCGTATCGGAAGATCTCAGCTACGACGACAATATTTACCTTACCGACGGTAATGAGAAGGATTCTTTCATAAGCAAGACTCAGGCCGGTGTGACTTATGCCAACCCCATAGCCGGCAGCGGCTTGGAATTAAACGCCACCGCTTTGGGCGGTTATAACGCCTATACCGAAGACAATGGCAAGAACGGCTTCTGGAATGCTTATGCCAACGTCGACGTTAAAAATGATCTCTTGAAAATCGGGGATTCTTTCCTCTATACGTCTGATCAGGCCAACTCCGAACTTACCGAAAGAGCTAAAAGATTGAACAACAACTTCTATCTTTCGGCTAAGACTTCCACCGATAAGAAATTCGGTTTCGGCGTTGTAGCCAACGATTCCTACGATTACTATATCGATAATCCGTGGAAATATGATTTGACCCGCAACCGCTTAAACGCCGGCGTGCAGGCTTTCTACAATATTTCCTCCAAGACCAGCGCTTTCGTAGAATACGTTTACACGAACATTGCTTATAAGGACAATACCAACAATGATTCCGACGGCAGTGCGGTAGCACTCGGCGTTGAAGGCAAAATCGCTCAGAAAGTTTCCGGCGTAGCTAAAGTTAACTATGTAATGCGCGATTACAGCCACGATATGGAAGGTTACAGCAGCTATGAAGACCTCGTCGGTTATTATGTAGCTTTGTCCTGGAACCCGACCGAAAGAAACACCGTTCGCTTGTCCGGTGAAAGAAGATTCGAAGAATCTGTATATGAAAATAACAGATACTTTACCGATACTTTGGTATCCTTATACGGTTCTCACAAACTCTCCGACAAACTTACCGCCGGTTTGACCTTAGCCTATGAAAATATGGCTTATGACCGCGCTAACAATAACGGAGTAAAGAGAAGCGACGACCTCTTCACCGTTCGCCCGGAATTGGATTACCAGTTCCAAGAGTGGCTTTCCGCCGGTGTATGGTATCAGTTCAGGAACAGAGATTCCAACACCAACGGCAATGATTATGCCAGCAACAAAGGCGGCGTATTCGTAAAAGCCTTGTTCTAATTTTAAAATTAGAGAAAAAGCCCTCCTTCAGGAGGGCTTTTTTTTGTCTCTTATAATTGGGGTTATTTTATTATCTTATCAACTTGTATAAATTGTTTTAAAGTTTATCCAATTCCTACAAGCCAATAATAAAGTAGAATATAATTAACTTCCTAGTAAAAGCGCAGTAGCCATTAGATGAAAATAAAAAATCTCCCAAAACGTAAATATATTATTTAAAAAGTTAATTCCGAGCATTTCCCCCCCCTTTTGCAAAAAAAGCTGCAAGAGGCATTTTCCCCCGTTGTTAAAGAGAAGTCCGAAAAATCACAGCCGAGGTCGCTTGGCACACCATAGAAGCCAAATATTCCGATACCCTTATTTGGGAAACCGTAACCCCTTATTTTGAGCAAAGAAATATTCACTTTTACGTTAATAAATGCGGCTTTCGCATAGAGGAGTTTTTTTACGAGAAGCATAAAGAGAAAAATATCCATAGCGCAAACCAAGTAAGTAAACCTGAGATTGGCACTGATGTTTATTTTCGTTTTGAAAAGGATATGAGGAAATGATTTCCTATGCTTGCAAGCAATGTTTCCAATAGAATATATTAAAATATTTACGGAGTATAAAACGTAAGCAAAACAAAAAATACCCCCGAATATTCGGGGGTATTTAGCAAATATACAGCCTTATTTATTGGGCCAAATTACTCCGTTTACCGATCTGGGGTGATTGAGTTTCACCTTGCCGGATTCAGCGTCCATATTCTGTATCGCTTTTAAGGCTTTTAATAGTTCGGGCGTTCTTTTTATAAGTCTGCCCGTTCCAACGTCTACGATATTGCTGTTGTTTTGATAGTGCTTGCCGTTTTCATCAATAATCGGCCTGGTAAAGACATTTTCATCAAATTCCACTTGTTGGGCATCGCTGAAAAGATTGATTATATCCAACAGTGCCATATCGTATTTAATCGGATCGGAGGAATATTGTAATTCCGTTCTTATAACTATCAAACCGTGTAGACGAATGATGGATTCCTCTTTGGCTATATTATCCAACCAACGGGTGGAACGGGTAATATTGGGAAGCTGAGGCTTTTCACAAGATTGCGGCTGAGGAAGCTCCACGATATTTTCGTTCGCGATGGAGGCTTTGGCGGCACTCCCGGTTAAATCTTGAGCGTATTGGCTATTGGTTAAATAGTTGTATTTTACCAAGCGCTGGGTGAGATCTTCGTAGAGATTATCCACTATTTCAGAGCCTAAAAAAGTCATCATCTCAAGCATAATTACGGCGGCCAAACCTTTTGTTATGCTGGCGGAGGCTAGAGTCATTGAAGTAACCGCGGCGGAAGAGCCAAACCAAGTAGCCACCAATGCCCCTTCTGCGCCGAGCGTCGCCCCTGCCGTATATACCGCCGCTACCGTAAGCAAGCCCAAAACTATTCCTTGCAGACAGGCAGAACCGTATTCTTTTACTTTCGCTTTCTTTAACTCTTTTTGGTAGCGAGGATTCTTCTTCAGCAGTTCAGATATTACTTTAGTTTCTCTGCTCATGGCGTTCATTACTTGATACGGGGTATAATTGGCAAACTCGCTGTTATGATAATCCTTTATCGCCGATTGATATTTATTCCATGCGGGTTTAATGTAATACACATCGTGAAAGCCCGAAATATTACCGTTGGGATTAAGTTTTTTATATAAGGATATTGCCTCAAAATAGTTTAACCCTTGATAAGGATGAAGGAAATTTAAGGGACTAGGGCTTTTTGCTTTTTGAGGTGGCGCCATAAGGACATTTCCCGTATTGCCAAAAGACGGAGCGGTAAAGCCCGAATTAAACCCGCCAAAAGAATATACGCCCGTCTGATTGTAGGAAGGAACCTCCTTTTTGCGAGGTATAGGCTGCGCGTTTAAGGGTATTGACCCTCCGATTAAAGTAAGACAAAGCATTATAGAAACCGTTTTTTGGTATATCATAATTTCCTCCCGTTATTTGGGTTGAAACCTCATCAATTCAAAAGGGATATTCTTGTGTACGGCCGTATTGTCCTGAGGAATTACCAAATCCCTTTGTATCCTTTCGTTAAATTCTTCCTTTTCTATCTCGGTCGTTATGGCTTTAATGTCGGAGAGATACGCTTCCAAAGCTTCATCATTAGTTGCCAATGTGTGTATTCTATCGCCCCAGTCCTCTATATATGGCAGGAGTTTCTCTGCCGAAAGAGAGTTTTCGCTTTCGCTTTGGAAAAGCTCGCTTACCATATTCCGTACTTCTTTCCCCCCTGTATATATTATACCGATATTATCGGGATTGTTTTGTACGGCTGTTAAAATTTCTCTTTTCAGTTCAGTTCTGTTTGATACCGCATTTATTATTGCCAGTTCGCTGTTAGATGTGTTTGCCGCATTCGCTTGGCTGGTATATAATGTTAAGAACAATCCCGCGCCTATGGCTAAAGGCAATACGCTCTTTAAAGATTTTAAACCCATTTTTGTTTTACTGGTCAATTCCGCCTTTGATACCCTTTGTGCCAAACCCGGTATCATACTTATTTCTGCTTTATTGGTTTGTTTTGCTATTGCGACTATATTATCTATCCCTTCATCTCCTACGGAATAGAGCAATGTTCTAAAAGGATCGTCGTAGATTCTTTTAAGATCCAAAAGCTCTTTTTGTGCGTTTGATATTTCTCTTCTCCAAGCGGTTACTTGTCTGTCTGCTCTGGCGCCCGCTTTTCTTATCAGGACTTTATTTCTGGCAATTCTGCCCCTTAACGCCGCTATCCTGCCGCCAAGAAGGCTTTGCGCATATTGTATTTCCGCCGATAAGGCCAAAGAGACGGCTTTAACGCGGGGCATATTAAAAGTCTTTTGTATTTTGTTTACCAAAAATTCGAAATCCATGGAACTTTTATCCAAGATATCTTTTGCTATTTTATTGAAGAAATCAGGAGTATCTTTCAATACGGTCGCCGCAGAACGAGGGGTTTGCCCCGAAGAAAGCGCATTTACCGCATTTTTCGTATACATCAAGGAAAATCTGCTCTTACTGCTATATCTGTTATCGGCGATGGCTAAAGAATTGTAAAGGTCGTAAATAAAATCGTCGTTGGCAAGATTTGCTTTCAATACTTTATTTATAAGGTTTTCGCTTTCTCTAAGCGATTTTGTCATTGCGTCTAATTCCGCCTGGGAAGCCGAAGGCTTTGCCAATAAATATTGTTCAGATTTGGCTACATACTTGTTTATGTCTTCGGCAAAGAGCCCTGGCCATATTTCGTATAATTTCATTCTATTGTGCAAGGCCGAGGCGGCGTCTTGTGCAAATACCGTCGTAAGGTTTGAGCTAATGATCCCTAAGGCAAGAATTAGCGAAATTATCCTTTTCATTTTAGTTAAATCTCCTGTGTTACGCTTTAATATATAGTATAAGTTATGGAAGATAAAATGGAAGAGTCTTTATTCCCATTGGGAAATGGGTCTAAAGTCCTAAAATCCGCCAAAATCGGTTGAGGTATTTTATTTTTTAATTCGCTTTGCTTTTTAATACCGCAGCGGTATATGGGGGCACAACTCTGTTGTTTTTACCGAAAAGATTTTTATATTTTTTCTTTTCAAATTCTTTAGGCAAAAGGAGGTCGCCTTCCGATATGTTTAAAATTATATCGTAGTAGTACCCTTTATAGAGGCGTCTTTGCGTTTTTAAATTATTCTCCCCCTCAAGCGGAGAGGCCGTTTGCAAGCCCTTTTCGAATACGGGAAGCATTTTGTTTATTTCTTTGGCGACTTTTTTTAGTCTTTTCCAATGTTCCGGCTTGGACTGGGGCAAAGGAATGCTTTGTGAATTGAAAGTGAAAAAGAATAAACCTTCCGCACCTTCCAAAAGGCCGTCATAAGCCATAAACCGCATTTCCTCAACCGTAGGGAATCGGCCTATCCTTTTGTCATCGGGGCGGTATTGTTTAAATTCCCGCCAGTCAAAAGATTGTACCACCCCCCATACGGGCTTCTCGGGCAGGCCGCCCTCTTCTAAAATATTTTTTACATCTTTCACTTGCTCCCCGAAAGAAGTTAAAGGCAGATGTGGTACGGGGTACCAATCCACCATCAAAATATCCGCCGTATCATAATAGGGCTTTGCGTGGCTTCCCTTGCCTACCACAAAGGCGGTTTTCTTATCGGGGAAAGCCTTGTTTGCGGCATTTTGAAGGTTTTTTAAATAGGAATTGTCTTTTTTATTTACGTCCGGTTCGTCGTATAAATAGAGGGCTAGTATAGGCCAGGAACGCGCTTCTTCCAGGTATGGCGAATTTATTATTTTATCGGGATATACAACGATTTTAACTCCGCGTTTTTGGGCCTCTAAAGCCAAGTCTTTTATTTTTTCGGGGTTTTGCGTGTATGTCTGAATACAATTAAATCCCGCCTTTTTGACGGTTTTTATATATTTAGCTTCATTTACCTCGTAAAGGCATAATGGGAAACCTGCGGCTTGGATAACAGCGGCCGAAACTATAAACGAAATAGTTAAAATAATTTTAAACAATGTTTTTATCCTTAATAAAAGCCCTTTTGGCTGTTTTGAACATTATTTCCAAGTCCAAAAACAGGGAGCGGTTTTTTATGTACCATACGTCATAGGAAAGGCGTTTGTAAGCGGCGTCGAAAGTGGAATCGGGGATAGACTCTTTATTTTTAAGATCTTCCCTTACGCAATAGGTGGGCGGCGCCTTGAAGTTAAGCTGAGCCCAACCCGTAAGGCCGGGTTTGATTACGCTTCTTATATTGTGGCAAGGCAGATATTTGTTTAGAAAATAATATTCGTCGGTCCAGACGGGTCTGGGCCCGACGATAGAAATATCGCCTTTGAATATATTGATAAGCTGGGGTATTTCGTCCAGTCTAAACCGTCTTAAAATCGCGCCGATTTTGGTAATATCTTCGCTGCCTGGCTTCATCGTGCGGAATTTGTAGATGTATATCTTCTTTTCGTTCTTGCCGATTCGTTCCTGGAAGAAAAAGGGCGGTATCCCGTCGATAAATTTTATCGCGAAATAAGTTAAAATCCCAAGCGGAAGCATAATCGGCATAAGCACCAGGCAGAAAAGAACGTCCAAGGCTCTTTTGATAAAAGGATAATATTTTTCTTCCTGCCTAGCGGCGACGCCGCGTATAAGCCACATCGCGTCTTTTAGGCTGCCCTTGCTTGAGCGCATAAACAGATGTTCGTAAAAATTATAGTCCGTTGTCAGCAGAACGCCTTTATTTAGGAACATTGTCGATATTACCGCCCAAGTTTTTTTATTCTCGCTCAGCATTTTGCTGGCCATTACTATAAGATCCACGGTTTCGGGCGGAATGCTTTTTATGTCTTCCGGATTTTCAAAACGGCCCAGTACTTCCAAATTGTCATAAGAAACCAAATCCTTTTCTATTTCCTTTAAGGTATTGCTTTTGCCAAGCAGCAATATTCTTTGTTTGACAAAAGTGAAAGAGGCATATAACTTTCTGGATATGTACATATAAGAAAAATAGATAATAAACACCAACAGCAAGATAAATTTAGGGGTAGCTACGTTGAAAAATGACGTGGTAAAATATATCCCGAAAGCGGAAGTAATCAAAGATATGGTAAAAGCTATTATTATGTTGCTGTAGTCCAAGCGTCCTTTTTTTATCAGCTGAGTGTCATAAAAAGAAAATATCCACAAAATTAGCGAAGTTACGCCAAACACCGGCAAAAGAACTTTTATAGTCGGGTCAAAAACATTGTGGGAAAATTTCCCGTATCTTAGAGCGACGACCAGCGCCGTTATCAACGTGAATGAAATTAAATCCGCAATAAAAAATAGTAATCTCATAATTTAAGCTTTAAGTATCTCTTTTAAGCCTTCTTTAAGCGAAACTTTCGCTTTGTAGCCCAATTGCGTTATTTTTGTTATATCGGCGGCGGAATTTTTTACGTCGCCGGCTCTTTTGGGCTTAAAAACGCGCTTCATTTTTTTGCCGGCGATAGCCTCTATTTCTTTTGCCAGCTTGAGCAGAGTATATGTTTTGCCTGAAGCCACATTGTAAACTTCCCCCGCCTTGCCTTTTTCCATTACCAAAATTGTGGCGTCGGCCACATCATCTATAAAGACAAAATCTCTGCTTTGTTTGCCGTCCCAATCGATAAAGAAGGTAGTGCCGCGTTTGGCTAAATCCATAAATTTGGCTATTACCGCGGCATAGGGCGAATTGGGGTTCTGCTTCGACCCGAACACATTAAAATATCTTACGCAGACGGTTTCAAGGCCGTAGGCCTTAAAATAGCATTTTAGCAGTTCTTCCCCAATCAATTTGCTGGCGGCGTAAGGCGAGCGGCAATCGGTCCCAGAGGTTTCTTTGTAGGGAATATCTTTCCCGTTGCCGTATACCGCGCTGGAAGATGCCAATAAAACCCTTTTTACGCCGTTTAAGCGGGCGGCTTCCAAGACATTATTGGTGCCCTCTATGTTGATTTTATGGGTTTTTGCCGGTTCCTCCATAGACTGTGCGACCGAAACCATAGCCGCATGGTGGTAAACGCAATCGACGCCTTTCATAGCTTGTTTCAATTTTTTAAAATCGGTTATGTCGCCTTTTACTATCTTTATTTTGTTTTTGATTGCGGACAGGTTTTTTACGTCGCCGGAAGAAAAATTATCGTAAACTATAACTTTATGGCCCTTTTCGGTCAGTTTTTCTGCCAGACGAGAGCCTATAAAACCCGCCCCGCCCGTAATAAAGGATATCTTCCCGCTCATATTTAAAATTATACCATTTTTGCAATCTCCCCTAAATGGTATAATATATCAAATGAAGAGCAATACGCAATTTTCAGTTTTGATGTCGGTTTACGCCAAAGAAAAGGCCTCTTGGCTTAAAGAGTCGCTTGAAAGCGTTTTTAATCAGACTTTTCCCCCTTCCGAGACGGTTTTGGTGGCCGACGGCTCTTTGACGCCGGAGCTTGAAAGCGTAATATCTTCCTTTAAAGAGAGGCTTAAACTTGTCCGCCTTCCTAAAAATATGGGACTGGGCACCGCGCTTAATGAGGGGCTTAAGGCTTGTTCTTATCTTTTGGTAGCGCGTATGGACAGCGACGATATTGCCGCCCCCAACCGTTTTGAACTGCAAATTGCGGCTTTTGAGAGAGATAAAGATCTTTCCGTATCGGGCGGAGCCATTGAGGAAATTGATTCCCTTACCAAAAAGAGCATAGCATTCAGGCGTCTTCCGCTTGGCGACGGGGAACTTAAGTCTTTCCTAAAGAAGAGATGTCCGTTTAATCACATGACGGTTATGTTTAAAAAGGAAGATGTCTTATCGGCCGGCGGCTACTTGCATTTACACTATATGGAAGATTATTATCTTTGGACGAGAATGGCGGAAAAGGGTTTTAAATTCGCCAATTTGCCGCAGATACTGGTCCGTGCCAGGACAGACAAGGCTTTATATGGTCGGCGCGGCGGCTTTGAATATTTTTTGAGCAACAAAAAGCTGTATTCTTATATGAAAGAGCACGCCATGATAGGCCTTAAAGACTATATCTATATACTTTCCATCCGCTTTTTTGTACAAACCCTTATGCCCAATTCTTTAAGGAGTTTCTTTTATACTCGGATACTGAGGAAGTTATAGTATGAAGAAAGTCCTTTATATAATTTCCACCTTGAAACGAACGGGCCCCACAAATATCTTGGCGGGTACGGCACTAAATTTGGACGGAAGGGTTTTTAAGCCTATGGTTCTAACTCTTTCGCCCGAGGAAGACGAGAATAATTCTTGGAAACAAGAACTGCAGTCTAAGGGGATAGAGGTGTACTCCCTAAATTTAAGCCGCATAAAGGGGATTTTTTGTGCGGGGCGGGCTTTAAAACGCAAAATTGAAGAAATTAAACCCGATATAATACATACGCATTGTTTCCGTTCGGCGGTATATTGCGCGTTATTTGTTAAGGGATATAAGCGGGTGTCGGAAATTCATTGCGATTATGAGGAAGATTATGCTTTGGCCTACGGCGGAATTAAAGGGGCTATAATGGCCAAAGCGTTTACTTGGGCTTTATCTTCCGCAGATAAGAGAGTATGTTGTTCGCAAATGCTGGCGGCTATTTTAAGGCGCAAAAAACCGGACGTCGATTACGCTTATGTAAACAATGGCGTGGATACGGAAAAATTTAAGCCTTATGACGGAGATAAGGCCGCTTTGCGGCGCGTTTTGAAATTGCCGCAAGATAAAAAAATTTTTATATGGGCGGGCGTATTTATAAAGAGAAAAGATTTCCCCACCCTTGCAAAAGCGGTAATGGCTTTGAAAGAGGAAAAGGACTTTTTCGTTTTTTGCGGCGATGGGCCTTTGCTTTCGGAAATGCAAACGATGTTGGACGGGCAGAAAAACATAATGTTTACGGGTTTTTGCCCTGAGATACACAAATATTTGCAGGCTGCGGATTTTTACATATCCACATCGCTTACGGAGAGTTTCCACCTTACGGTGTATGAGGCTCTCTCCTGCGGGCTGCCCGTAATTTTAAGCGATATAGAGGCTTACTCCAATTTGCGCGGCAATGAGGCTGTTTCCTTTTTCAAGAGGGGCGATTACAAAGAGTTGGCTAAAGCGATAGGAATTGCCGCGCAAGAATATTCCCCCGCCAAGAGAGAGGCCGCAGTTAAAATGATAAGGGACTCTTACTCCCTGCAAAAGATGGCGGAAGGTTACGGAGATTTATATCTAAACGGACTATGATTTATTTTCTTACCATTTATTCGGCAGTGGCCGCGTTAAGTTTTACCGATTTTATACCCAAATTGCGCAAATTCGGCGCGCTGATGTGCATAATATTGCTTGCGATGCTTGCGGGGTGGCGCAATATGGGCGGGAGCGATTTCTATGTTTACCAAGATATATATTACGGCTTAACGCTTAACTATATGTCGGCGGAAGCTGGCTATGCCATAATAAATAATCTATTTTCCGGATTGGGGTTTTCTTATAACGCTTTTCTGTTTGTTTACAGCTTGGCTGCGATAAGCATAATGGTGATTTTTTTGGAAAAACACGTAAAATACCCTAAATTCGCCTTGCTGTTCTATATGGCGTGTTACTTCTTCTTTTACAATATGGTTCTTAACAGGCAGATGCTTTGTATGTCGATGTCCTTATGGGTAATATACTTTTGGGACAAGAACAAACTCTATTCTCTTTTGTGCCTGCTTACCGGGTTCCTATTCCACCAATCCATAATAGTTTTGCTTCCCCTGCTGTTGGTTTTTGAAGTTTTAAAGCATACCAAAGGCATAAAATATTGGCTATTGTTTTTTGTCGCCGCGATAGGTTTTACGGCTTTAATCAATCCGCAAAGGCTGCTTGGCATTACGGCTTCTTTGCCGGGCCTTTCTTCAATGTCCGCGCGCCTTCTTAACTATTTGGAAAACGCCGGTGGAGAGTATGCCCTTAATTTAGTCGAATACGTGAAAATGGCCGCGGCTTTATGCATTATTCTTCCTTTCGCCAAGAAAATACTTGCCGATAAAGGAAACCACATTTGGGCGTTCTTTTACTTTTTCGGGATAATTTTTCTGTTTTGGACAAGAAATATAGAAATATTGTTCCGCGTTTTCGCTTATTTTGATTTAAGTTTATTGGTTTTGATACCTTATGCCGTCAATATTGTGGCAAACAGATTTTCACCCTCTCAGCGCAAGCCGTTTTTGATATTAACTTATGCCGCCGTGGGGGCATTATCTATTATGGCGATACTTTACCGCGCGGCGAATTTTGGGGACGGCTCCTTTTTGTCCTATCAATTTTATTTTATGGACATTTGATTATGATAACGATATTCACCCCCGCTTATAATCGTGCGCATACTTTGGGCAAATTGTACGAAAGCCTTAAAAGGCAGAGCAGCCATAATTTTGAGTGGCTTGTAATAGACGACGGCAGCAAGGACGGCACGCAAGAACTTTTTAAAACTTGGCTTGAGCAACGCAATCCCTTCAAAATAACATACATCAAGACGGAAAACGGCGGCAAGCATAAGGCGATAAATTTAGGCGTTTCAAAAGCGGGCGGGGAAGCCTTTTTTATAGTAGACAGCGACGATTTCCTTCCGTCAGACTCCGTTGAAAAGATAGAGAAGTCTTTTTCCTCCGTAGTTGATAATGAAAGATTTGCCGGCATTTGCGGTTTAAAGGCAGGGGCTTTTGACAAACAGCCTTTGGGCAATAGCGCGGCTTCGGCTGGTTTGGATTGCTCAATGGCGGATATAAGGTATAAATATCATATCCGCGGTGATATGGCGGAAGTGTTTAAGACCTCGGTATTAAGACAATATCCGTTTCCCGTATTTGAGGGCGAAAAATTTATGAACGAGGCCGTCGTCTGGGGCGAAATAGCCAAAAAACATCTTATGCGCTATACAGGCGATATTTTGTATTACTGCGACTATATGCCCGACGGATTAACCCGTTCGATACGCCGCCAATATCGCCGCAGCCCCAAAGGAACAAAACTTTATTACGGCAGGCTGATAAAGGATAAGTCCATCCCGCTGAAAGAACGGGCAAAGGCGGGCGTATTGTATTGGCGGTATTTGTGTTTTAACGGGGAAGGATATAAAAATATGCCGTTATTTTCGGCAATATTTTGGCCCGCGGGCGTGTTTTTTTATTTTATGGATTGCTTTAGGGGATAAAAATGAACGAACTTATTTCAATAATTGTTCCGATGTACAATTGCGAAACTTTAATAAATAACTGTATAGAAAGCATTAAAGCGCAAACTCATTCCAATCTGGAAATACTTTTGGTGGATAACGGTTCAACGGATGCGACTTTTGATGTCGCGCGCTCGGCGGCCGAACAAGACAGCCGCATTAAAGTTTACCGAAGTGAAAAGAAAGGCGTTTCCGAAGCTAGAAATCTGGGATTAAAAAAAGCGATGGGGAATTATATCGGTTTCGTAGATGCCGATGATTATATCGCTGCCGACATGTATGAATACCTTCTAAATTTGTTGAAAGAAAACGACGCCGATATATCTTCCTGCAATATATTCTATATAAATAGAAACGGGCAAAAACTTTTTGCAGACGATTCTGAGAAAAAAATACTAAATGGATTTGCGGCTATAAAAGAATGTTTCCTTAACAATGCCGTTTTCGTATCGGTATGGAACAAACTCTACAAAAGGGAAGTTGTTAATGATATTACTTTCCCGCCAGTCGGAATGAGTGAGGATTTAAAATTTTTATATGATATTTGTAAAAAGGATGTAAGTATGGTCTGTGGTTTTAAAGCTAAGTATTATTATGACAAAAGTAATGGAAAACCTTCTTTTGAACAGAGAGATCTTGATTCCTTAAAGGTTTTTAGAGAAATTATAAATGAAGAACGATCTTTAAAAGACGAGAATCGGATAAAATTTTTTGAAGAACGATATATAAAACATTTATACTCTTTATTTATAAAAGTCCGCTTATATCCGCACAGAGCGAACCCCGAAGAAATAATAAAAATCGCCAAAAGAGAATATTTTAGACTTTTTCTTGTCAAAGATATATCCTTAAAATTTAAATTGTTCGTTACGATCTGTCTTATCAATACGGCGTTGGCCAGAACAGTAAACAAATATATAGTAAGGACTTAATTATGAGAAAAACAGGGATTTTGACTTATGTTTGGGCAAATAATTATGGCGCCGTGTTACAGGCCTACGCTTTAAAAAAAACAATATCTTTATTGGGGGCGGAAAGCTTAATTTTGAATTACAGGGGCATTCCTAACAAAAAAAATATAAAACAATTTGTAAAAAGGATATTCTTTCCTATTTGGAATTTCAGGGTAAGGCGCAATTTCAAATCTTTTAGAGATATTATCTTAAAAAACTCCTTTCCGTTAAAGCGCGATAATTTGCCCGCCCTAAATGATAAATTTGATATTTTTATAACCGGCAGCGATCAAGTTTGGAATTTCTTCGGCAACGGTTTTGACAGCAGTTATTTGTTGGATTTTGTAAGGGATAATAACAAGAAATATTCTTATGCGGCAAGTTTCGGAAGGCCGGAAATTACTCCTGAGGAAGAAGCTCTTTGCGCTCCATTGCTTAAATTGTTTGCGAGGATTTCAGTCAGGGAAGACTGCGGCGTGCCATTGGCGGAAAGATTATCTTCAAAATCCGTACGCAGGGATATAGACCCAACCTTGCTTTTGACTAAAAACGAGTGGCTTGAAGTCGCGCAAATGCCAGACAGGGAAAATTATGTATTGCTATACCTTATGAGCCATAATGCCAAAATAATCGACTATGCCAAGGAACTTGGGCAAAAAAAAGGCTTGAAAGTTGTTATGATAACCACTTCTCCTATCCCAAGAAAGGGAATAGAAGTGCTGATGGTTACTCCACAGGAGTGGCTGGGGTATTTTTTAAAGGCAAAATATGTGGTGACAAACTCTTTCCACGGATTGGCGTTTTCAATAAATTTCAATAAAGATTTTTTTGTGGATTTGCTCCCCCCTCCGAGCAATGTCAATTCCAGATTGGAAAATTTGCTTGAATTAACTGGGCTGAAAGGCCGCCTGATAGACAATATCTGCGATAATTACGAAGAAGAAATTTCTTGGGGAAGGATAAATGCCATTATTGAAAGAGAACGTTTAAAATCCTTTTCTTATCTTGGGAGCATAATACGGTGAGTAGGACTAAATTTTTTGTAAATAATTCTGTTGCTATGGCGTCGCAGAAGCTAATTATGATGTTGGCGGCATTCATAATACCGAGAATAATAATAACAACCTATGGCTCTGATATAAACGGTATAGTAACTTCTGTTACGCAATTTATAGCTTATTTTGTATTGGTGGAAGCTGGAATTTCCGGCGCAAGCATATATGCTCTTTATAAGCCTTTGGCGGAAAAGAATATAAGTTCAATAAACGGTATTTTATCTGCGTCAAAAAAATTTTATATTTTATCTGGTTATATATTTCTTACATTGGTTGTATTATTGGCTTTATTTTACCCTTATATAATAAAGGGGAATATATTGCCATATTGGAAAATAAGCATTATAGTTTTTGCGCTTGGTACTTCAGGCGCTTTAGATTTCTTTACTCTTTCAAAATACAGAGTTTTGCTAACTGCGGATCAACGCAGTTATATAATATCAATTTCCCAAATAGTTTATTGGGGTTTAAATGTTGTTTTAACGTATTTCTTAGCCAAAGCAAAATGTGACATAGTTCTATTGCAAGTTATACTGTTAACATCGGTTTTTGTGCGTTCTTTTATTCTATGGTATTACGTAAAGGAGCATTACGACTATATCAATTATTCTGTAGAACCTGATATCTCCTCGATAAAGGAACGATGGAATGTTCTTTATCTTCAATTGCTTGGCAGTATACAATCTGCTTGTCCGGTAATTTTGGCGACGGTATTTTTACAGATAAAAGAAGTAAGTGTTTATGCGATTTATAATATGGTTGTAAGCGGAATAGACGGAATACTTTCTGTTTTTACCGCGGGGTTATCTGCCTCTTTTGGTGACGTAATAGTACGGAAAGAACGTAAAACATTACAGAAAGCATACAGAGAATTTGAGCAAATGTACTATTTGTTTATTTCCGTAGTATACAGTGTATCTTTATTGCTTATAATACCATTTATATCATTATATACTAAAGGGGTAAAAGATGCCGAATATATATTGCCTACTTTAGGAACGATAATAGTATTAAATGGGCTTTTGTATAATATTAAAACGCCACAAGGAATGATGGTTGTAGCGGCTGGTATGTACAGACAAACACGTTGGCAAACTACTATTCAGGGAAGTATCGCGCTTATAGGTGGATTAATAGGGGTAAAGTTCCTTGGCCTTTACGGTATTGTAATCGGATTGATGTTATCCAATATTTACAGGGATATAGACTTGTTGTTCTTTGTGCCAAAGAATATTACAAAACTTTCGCATATGCGTACTGTTAGGAATATGTCGGCTGTATTGTTTACCCTCATTCCGGCATTATATATTTCTTTTAAATATCCTATTGAAATTGATAATTTTATTCAGTGGATTTTATATGGGGCCCTTTTTACTTTTGCTTTTTTTATATGGGCATTATTTATAAACCTGATTATAGATAAACAAAATATGCTAGATATTTTTAAGAGGATAGGAACAATAATCTCCAAGAAAATAAAATGATATCT
The DNA here is from genome assembly GCF_959605025.1 of Candidatus Proelusimicrobium volucris. Lineage (NCBI taxonomy): Bacteria > Pseudomonadati > Elusimicrobiota > Elusimicrobia > Elusimicrobiales > Elusimicrobiaceae > Candidatus Proelusimicrobium > Candidatus Proelusimicrobium volucris. Next base: position 197,979 of record NZ_CAUHCY010000003.1, read on the forward strand.
ATTCAAGACAAAACCCAATGCAGCGGCTGCGGTGCCTGCCGCAATATCTGCCCGAAAAATGCCATTTCAATGAAGGCCGACGCGGAAGGCTTTTTGTATCCCAACGTTGACGATAGTCTGTGCGTCAAATGCGGATTATGTCTTAAAGTATGCCCTATAATAAACAATACCCCCCCCTTTCATACCGGCAGGATTATGGCCGCTAAACATAAGGACGAAAATATAAGGAGTGCGGGATCTTCTGGCAGTATGTTTTCCTTATTGGCGCAATACGCCCTTAAACGCGGCGGCGTGGTATTCGGCGCGGCTTTTGACGGGAAGTGGAATGTAGTGCATCAAAGCGCGCAAGACGAACAAGAATTGGATAAACTGCGCCGCTCCAAATATGTGCAAAGCGATATGCAGGAATGCTTTAGGCTAGCCAAAAAATTTTTGCAAGAGGGTAAAACCGTCCTTTTTACCGGTACGCCTTGCCAAATAGCAGGCCTCAAAAATTATTTGGGAAGGGACTATGCTTCGCTTATTACGGCGGATATTATATGCCACGGCGTGCCTTCCCCGTTGGTATGGCGCAGATTTTTGGAGGAAACACTCCCCCTTCAAGACATTTCGGCCATAGATTTCCGTTATAAACGCTTTGGCTGGGACGCCAGCTATCTCTGTATTAAAAAGAAGGACGGGGCTTCCCTTCCCGAAATAAAGGGCCTCTTAAAGCCTTTTAAATCCTTATTGTTAAGGTCAAAAGGGCGGTTGTTTAAGATTATTTATATTCTTCCTTTTACCATTTCAAATTTGTATGAAAGGCCCTCGTGCCACGCCTGTTCTTTCAAAGGCTGCGATAAATATTCGGATTTTACCATGGCCGACTTATGGGGCGTAAAGAATTTTATACCCGAAATGTACGACGTCAAAGGCGTATCCGTACTTATGTTAAATTCCCCGAAGGCCGAAGATCTTTTTGAGGAATTAAAGAATAATTTGATTTATAAGGATATTTCTTTTGAGAATATGTCCCAATACAATCCCTATTTTATGAAGTCTACCGAGCCCAGTCCTTTCCGCGCGCAGTTTTTTGACGCTTTGATAAACAAAAAAGGCTCTTTTTATTCGCTTATCAGAAACAAAAAAGGAATGAAGCCCCTTATCTTAAAGATAATTCGCTTCTTGGGCGGAGCAAGATAAAAGCGGATTGAAAGTAAATGCCGCGAAGTTAAAACGATAAACTGCCGTTTTCTCTTTATTGCTCCCCCAAAATAAGGTGACGTTATTATTTCTACGACTAAACAGGCATTAGTTTAAGCTATAAAAAACCCCCGTTTTTGTACGGGGGTTTTTAGTTCGCAATAGGTTCGAGGGTTATTTTTTGTCTTCGTTATAGTAGCTGTAACTCTTTTTGTAATAACCGTATTTGCCGATAGCCATACCGCTTGGCTGATAGTGGCCTATTACCGCGCCGAGTATCTTTATATCCGCCTTATTTAGCTTATCAATGGCTATTTGGGCTACTCTGGTATTCGTCTGGCCGTATTTGACCACGAATACCGCATAGGGTATATACTTGCCCCAAAGCAGAGTATCGGATACCGGTACAATGGCGGGGCAGTCTATTAATACTTGGTCGTAATTCTTTTTTGCCCAATCGATAAAATCCGCCAGTTTGGGCGTATTTAAAAGTTCAGCCGGGTTTGGCGGCCTTTGGCCCGCCGTCATTACATAGAGGTTGGGCACGTCTTTTACGGCTTGTACGTTTGCGGCGTATTCCGCCTTTTCGCCTTCCGCCGTCCAAATATTGCTTAGCCCCAACTCGGGTGAAAGCCTAAAGGTTTTATGCAGGCGCGAACGCCTTAAATCGCCGTCTACTATCAGTACTTTCTTGCCCGTCTGGGCCAAAGCTACGGCTAAATTGGTAGAAAGATTGCTCTTTCCCTCACCCTGCAAAGAGCTGGTTATTAAAAGCGGCTCGTGCGGGGCCTGCGATTGTGCGAAAGCGAGCATCGTTCTTATATTGCGGATATTTTCCGCCAAAAGGAAATTGCCCTGTTTCGTCATAAAGGCATATTCCGTTTCGTTTTTCTTGATTTTCTCTTTGGGTACAAATCCCAAGAAAGGCAGTCTTAGCTTCTTTTCCAAATCTTCAGAGCTTTTTACCGTTTGATCAAAGAAGTCCAATATAAAAGCAAATAATATGCCAAGCAGCGTACCCACGCACAGCCCTAAGGCAAGGTTAAACAGTTTTCTTGGCTTTATCGGTTTTTCCGGCATAACGGCATTGTCCACTATGCGGATATTGTTGCCGGAAAATTGCCCCGAAAGCTCTATTTTTATACTTTGCACCAGCCTTTGTGTTTCCAATGCTATTTTGTTTTGCACCGAGGAAAGCTGCCTTTTTACGGAAATAACTTCCGGGTGCATGGCAGTATATTTGGAGGATAATTCAGCCTGTTTGTTCAATAAAGAGGTTTCCTGCAGTTTCAAATTCTTTATAAAGTCGCTGTTTACTATCTGCGGCATTGAATTTAATAATTCCTCTTCACCTTCGCTTCTTTCCGTACTTTCAAGAGCTCTTATTACGTCTTGCCCCATAGATATGCGGTTGCTTATATTGTCGCGGACGAAAGTTTCGGCTATATTATTGGCTACTTCCATCGAAAGGGCAGGGTCGAAACTGGTTACCGACAAGTTTACCAAACGGGATCTAGTTATCGGGGTAATATCGATGGCTTTGAGCAGTTTTTTAACCCCGGCGGGGTTTGCAAATTCCTCGTATTTATTCAGCTCCATTTGGCGGTAGACTTTTTCAAGCAGGTTTCTGCTTTCCAAAAGTTTATATTGAGTTCTGTAATAATCTTCTTCCGCACTGAAGGAAGCATAAGGATTTGTGTTCAGTTTTCCCGCGTTTTCCTGATTAATCATCATAAGCACGGTAGCTTGGTAAGCGGGCCTGGTGAAGGTATTAAACATTATCGCGCAAAACGCACCCAACGCCATAAAGGCGGCTATAACCCAAAAATGTTTAAGAAGCACTTCTATATAGTAATTAAAGTCTATCTCTTCATTATTATTAAGTTCTTCACGCATATTCTATGTTCCTAAAAAATACTTTGCGGCACAAATACTACGTCGCCCGGTTTTAAGGGGATATCCAAAGCCTTGTTGCCTTGTTTGGTTATTTGGGTTACGTCGACGTCTATGGAGGTTTGTTTGCCGTTCTCCATTCTCAAAACTCTTACCCTGGATACTGCCGCTATATCGGTAAACCCGCCTACGGAAGTTATGGCTTCCAATACCGTAAGAGGTTTTTCCGGCGGTATTTGTATCGCGGCCGGTTTTGCCACTTGCCCCAGCACATATACGGTTTTATTGCCGTATTCCTGTATCAGCATGGATACTTGCGGGTTTTTTATGTATTTTTTCAAGGCGGAAGAAAGAATGTATTCCGCGTCGGAAACGGAGTATCCCGAAATCTTTATATTGCCTATCAACGGGTAAGTTATGGTACCGTTTGTGGCTATGCGGAGAATACGTTTCATATCATCTTCCATAAAGACTTGTATTTCCACAAGGTCGCCGGGTTGCAAAATATAGTCGGAGTTTCCTTTCAAATCGTTAAGGTCTTGAGTGATATCTCCATTATTTATTTCCGTAATCAAGCTGTTGTTTACTTTTGCGGGACTGCCGCAGCCGTTAAGTATCGCCGCAAAAGCCAAAAATATAATAATGCTGTAATATTTCATAATAACTTTATTTTAGCAAATATGGAGCTAACATTAAAGGACTAGAGAGTATTGATATAAAGGCGGGATAGTTCCTTCTCGCGCGGATATTTAATCAGATAAGATTGCGCCAAATCGTGGGCTTTGGTTTTTAAGGCTGATTTTTCTTCCGGGGATAGTTTTTTGTCCAAGCTTTTATTATAATATTCCACCCCCAAGCGCAAAGCGTAGCGCGGCGATGGATAATAGCGCAATGCCTTTTGATAGTATTCTACTTTACCCTCGTATTTAAAACCGTTGGCGAAGTAATAATACCGCCAAGCTATCGCTTTTTGCAGAGTATAGTAAAAAGTTAGGCAGAAAACGGCTAATATTATAATCTTTAACCATAATTTTATACTTATTCTGGAATAATTTTCTCTATAAAAAGATACTCCGCAAAGCATACCCGCCAAAATGAATACGACGCAAGCGCAGGCCGGTATAAACAACGGGAAGTCTATCGCACTGCTTATGCAAAAGGATATAAGGGCGCATATCAGCCCACTGTAGAAGACTTGCTTCTTTAAAGGCAGGTATTTTAAGCGTTTTAAAGCCAACAAGAAAAATAAAAGCGTAAGCAGAAACGGCGGAAGAGTGCCGGCTATCCCCGCGCCCAAAAGGATTTCCAGCGGGTCGCTGTGCAGGCGTTCTATGTATTCTCTAAGGGGTTGGGTGTAATTGGTTATCATTATCGGCATAGCTCCTATCCCGGTGCCGAATAGCGGGCGCTCTTTTAACGCTTTTAAGGCGGAAGTGTACAAGTCTTTTCTTATGTCTACCGAGCGGGAAGACGTCCTATGCGCGAAGGCGTTAATATCTCCTTTCTCTTTCAAGGCGAAAAATACTCCCCCGAAAAATAAAATTAGAACCATAATAATGGCTGTAATTTTGGCTGCCCTATTTTTTAAGAAAAAATACGCCAAGAAAAGGGAGTAAACAAAAGCGCCCGTAAACAAAGCCAGCATGGTCCCTCTTGAGCGGGTAAATACGGCCGCAAAAGCCAAAAAGAAGAATAAAAACAGGAATAAGATCTGCTTTGCGTAAAACTCATTTCTTTTATTTTCCGCGAGATATTTATTTTTCCCGGCAAAATGCACCGCCGATAAAGTCTCGCAGAGTATCGCGGAAACAGCTAAGAAACAGCCCCCATGGTTACGGTTTATGAATGGGCCTATCCCCCCGTTAAAATCTATCAAAGTCTTAAGATATAGTCCCGGCACCGCTATATGCAGCAAGGTAATTATGACGGCGGGAATGATTATTATCCATATTATTACTTTATTGGATTTGAAGTCGCCCGCGATATTGCTTCCTATAACAAAAAGGGCCAACCAAGTGAGAAAAAGTGCGGCGTGATCCAAAGTATAAAGGCGCATAAGGGTGGCCGGGAAATTGGGTACGGGATCCAAAATCGTCGTTGTAAAACAGGCTTGTATAAGAGTATAGACTATAAGAAACAAAAAAGCCGCCGCCGCCGCTTTGAAGGGTTTTGTCAGGATTAGGCCCCGTCTGAAGAGGAGCATCGCCGATAATATAAATGCGCAGCCTTGAAAAATGGAAAAAGCCCACGGAGTGGTGCCCGCAAAAGCAAATACCAAAAAGAAAAGCTGTATAGCAAAAAAGCCTTTAAAGAATAAATCCATATTAACTAATATTGTATAAAATTTGATATATTAAGATTATATTATGAAAATATGTTTTATATGCCACGCTAATATATGCCGGAGTTTTGCCGCGGAACGCCTTTTAAAAGAGGCCGCGCTGAAAGCCGGACGGACGGATATAGAGGTCTTTTCCCGCGGATTGTACGCAAGCCCAGATTATGTCATTCCGGAGAAAATAAAGAACTTTCTTAAAGAAAACGGAGCCGATTTTGAGAATCATATTTCCACTCTCGTATCCGTAAAAGATTTGGAGCAGGCCGACTTGCTGCTTGTTATGACGCAGGATATATTGGATACGCTTTTGGACAGAGCACCGCAATATACCGATAAAATATTCCTTTTTTTGGATTATGCCTACGGCACTGAAAAGGATATGCCGGATCCTATCGCGCTTTCCGGCCGCCCGTTTGAAAAGATTATGACCGAACTTAAAAAAAACGTGGAAGTAGTTTTTAATAAGATAACGGCACGCTAAGTTCTCCAAAAGAAAAGGCTTTTTTAAAAGACATAAAAAATCCCCCCGTTACGGAGGGATTTTTCATTTTATTCATTTCCGGCTTTTACCCCCAGCGCTTTTAGGGCGCTTTTTAGGGATTTGTATTCTTTCCAGCCTACATTTACCCCTTTGGGCCCCGTAGCTTTGGAGCATATAAGCAAATCATAATATTTGCCGTCTTGCTCTCTATAATATGGGCCTTGCGGGTTTTCCGAAAGTTGATACATCATTGCAGCACCTCCCAGCCTTTGTTTACGGCTATGGCTATATCTTCTTGGGTTAAATCAGCGCTGCCGCTGGAACCCGTTATATTTATTTTTTGTCCCGCGCTTACCTGCGGCAGGCTTTCAAATAAACTTTTAAGGTTCTCTTTGTCCATACCCGTATAAGAAACATCAATTTGCGGCGCACTTTGAGTAAACGGCGCGGCGGAAGATACCTTCAATCCTTTAAACCCGGTCATTGGTTTCTGAGAAGTCCCCGCACAGGTTATCCTTTCCAGCTTATCGCCCGAAGATAAATCCAGCATAGCCATATCCAAATTTGGGCAGTTGCCAAAGATATTAAAGGCATTGGTTAATGAACCAAAATTTGAATTTTCAAATATAACCCGACGCAGCGCTTGGGAGTTGTAAAACATATTTATGGTATCCTGGGGAGTAAAGTTTTTAAGCGTAACTTTGCTCAGTTTTGAACAGTTCCTTAAAGAACAGTAATTCTTTGAGAGATAATTTCCGTAATTGATAACGGGCAGATAAGAAAGTTCTCCGCACTCGTTAAAAGCGCCGTATATGCTTTTTACTTTTATTTCTCCGCTTGAGGAAGTTACCGCCCGCAAATCTCTGTTACGGACTTTTTGGGTATCGTTGTCGTCCGAGAGCAAAAATCTTTCCATCAGGCAATCTGTGGCAAGGTGGACCCATAATACTCCTTGTTCTTGGGTTCCGCTCTCTTGGCTTCTTTCGCATTTGAAACCCGTTATATCCGCATTTTCGTTTACGGGCAAAAGAGTTAAGCTATAAGAAGTTAGGGCTTCGGGATAGTTTATAAGAATGCTTTCAAAATCCGCCAAATCGGCGATATTGATTACGCACTGCTGCCCATTTTCAAAGAGTGCGTATTCCCGTTGTCCCACAAGCACTTTATAGCCCCCTTCGCAGTTGACGGAAAAAGAGAATACGGGATATTTGTCGCTTATCAAAATGCCGATAGCTCCTTCAGGCGTCGTTTGGCGCAGTTCGGGCCAGGAAGAAGGCTTGGCCCAGTTGTACTCCGTAGGGATAAAGCCTTCCCCCGCCTTAAAACCCATATTCCCCTTAAGGGAAGTTAAAAGGGAAGTTTTCATATTACTGCACCGTTACCTTAAGGTCTTGGCTGGATATGCCGGTCAAATCGCATTTTAAATAGAGATTGGCGAATTTGAGATATAGCGGAATATCGGCTTTAAGCAGGATTTGCACGCCGTTTTCATCGGTAAGCGGATAATAGTTTATATCGTCTTGGCTGACTTGCAGTTTTATGTCGCCCCCGCTGAAAGAGCCGGTGGCAAGCAGCATAATACATTCGCTCCTGCCGTTTGTGCAGGCGGCGATTTCCGTCAATTTTACGCTTTTGTTTATTTGTGGTGTTTGGGAGAGATCTGTTATAACCATTAAAAAAACCTCATATATAATTGAATATGAGGCTCTCCCTAATTAAAAAGATACCAAAAAAATGAGTATTTTGTCAATTTTGAACCCCATGTAAGATAATTTTATACAATTTAATAATGAAGAAATTGATAATACCCAAAGAATACAAAAGCTCTACCGATTTGAGGCAGACCCAAAAAGCCATAAAATTTATAAAAGACACTTTCCAAAAGAAATTGGCGCTGGCGCTTAATCTTGAAAGGGTTTCCGCCCCTTTGTTTGTGGAGGAGTCAAGCGGCCTCAACGACGACCTAAACGGTGTTGAGCGCCCCGTCAGTTTTGACCTTAAGCAAACAGGCGTCAAAGCCGTGATAGTACATTCTTTGGCCAAATGGAAGCGTATGGCCCTGAAACTTTATGATTTTAAACCTGGACAAGGCCTTTACACCGATATGAACGCCATACGCCGCGACGAGGAAACCGATAATCTCCACTCCATATACGTAGATCAATGGGATTGGGAACTTATAATAACCCGCAAAGAACGCAATTTATCTTTCCTTAAGGAAACGGTAAACAAAATAGCGGGCGTGCTTTGCGACACTTTGGCGGAACTTAAAAGGGAGTATCCGCAAGTTAAGACTGAAATAAAGCGGGACGTATTTTTTATATCGGCCAAGGAATTGGAATCTTTATATCCCGCCCTATCGCCCAAAGAGCGGGAGACCGCAGTCTGCAAAGAACATAAGACTGTATTTATAATCGGCATAGGCGGCGCTTTAAAAAGCGGCTTGCCGCACGACGGGCGCGCGCCAGATTATGACGATTGGTCCTTAAACGGCGATTTATTGGTTTATAATGATCTTCTGCGGGAAGCGTTTGAAATCTCTTCCATGGGCATTAGGGTTGATGCGGAGTCTTTGTCAAAGCAGTTGGAAGCGGCCTCCTGCCAAGAACGCAAGAAATATCATTATCATAAACTGATTTTGGAGGACAAACTCCCCCTCACGATAGGCGGTGGGATAGGGCAAAGCCGCCTTTGCATGTTGCTTTTGGGCAAGGCGCATATAGGGGAAGTGCAAGCCTCGCTTTGGCCTTCGGGCATGCGCGAGGAATGCTCGAAAAACGGCATCAATCTTTTGTAGGAGGGATATATGTATAAAGCTGACGAAAGCAGATATTCTAAAATGAAGTACAATCGCAGCGGCAACAGCGGATTAAAGCTGCCGGCGGTTTCTTTGGGTTTGTGGCACAATTTCGGCACGAACGACAATTTCGAGAATATGAAAGCGATATGTTTTACCGCTTTCGACAACGGCATTACCCACTTTGATTTGGCCAACAATTACGGCCCCGTGCCCGGCGCGGCGGAAGAGAACTTCGGCAAGATAATAAACGGCGATCTTAAACCTTACCGGGACGAGATTATCGTCAGCACCAAAGCGGGATACACTATGTGGCCCGGCCCTTACGGCGATTTTGGCGGCAGGAAGTATCTTTTGGCGAGTTTGGATCAAAGCCTTAAAAGAATGGGGCTTGAATATGTAGATATATTCTATTCCCACCGTATGGACAAAGATACCCCCTTGGAAGAAACAATGGGCGCTTTGGACCAGACCGTAAAATCTGGCAAGGCCTTATACGCGGGTATTTCCAATTACGACGCTGAAACCACCGCCCAAGCCGCTTTAATACTTAAAGATTTGAAATGTCCTTTCGTAATCAATCAAATAAGGTATTCCATATTTGACAGGACGATAGAACGCAACGGGTTAAAGAAATATGCCCGCAGAAACGGTATCGGTTTGATAGCGTTCAGCCCCTTGGCGCAAGGTCTTTTGACGAACAGATATCTAAACGGTGTACCGGAAGACAGCCGCATAGCCAAAGACGGACGCTTTTTAAAACGGGCGGATTTGACGCCCGAGCGTCTTTTGCAGATAATGGCCTTAAATGAAGTCGCCAAGAAACGCAATCAGACTTTGGCGCAAATGGCTTTAAACTGGGTTTTGCGCGATGACTCGGTAACAAGCGTATTGATAGGCGCAAGCAGCCCGGAACAAGTCAAGGAAAATCTGGGGGTGATGGCGTTCCCCTCTTTTACGGAAGAGGAACTAAAGGCAATAGACAATATCGCCCCTATCGAGTAGATTGCCAAGTATAAAAAGGCGGCTTTTGAGGCCGCCTTTTTTATTGTCTATTTTGCTTTAGTGTGGGAAGTGTTTTTGCTAGGCAAAGCGCATAAAACGATAACGATCAACACACCTATGCCGAAAATTGTGGTAAGCAGCCACCACGGGCTATGGCCGGCATCTCTAAGGCGCCTTGCCGATATGCTTAAAGACGGCAGTAATATAGCCAAGTTAAAAAGGCCCGCCAGCGGCGCAAATACAAGCCCTAAGACGAAACTTATTATAAAAGAGTACAAAACGAAATACCAAAATTCCGCCCTGTCCGCTTTTCCCTCGAAAGCTATGTACTTTTTGCTTACAACGTTTACAAAATATTTTTTAAAAGACTCCATTTTTTTACCCTCTCTTTTTTTAATATAAAATCTTTACTCTATCTATAATAATGCATAATGAGTATAAAAGCAAGAGATTTTAATCTTCCAGCAGGATTGAGAGTTCGTTTTTAAGTTCTTGCGGGCTAGTGAAGCGAATTGCTGAAAACCCCAACTCACGCGCGGCTTCCACATTTTTAATATTGTCGTCTATAAAAACGCAGTCCTCTGCTTTAAGATTATAGCGGGAGAGTAAAATTTGATATATTTTCGGGAACGGTTTTATGCATTTTTCCTGTCCCGATACGACCATAGCGTCAAAGAGAGTAAAAAAATTAAAATTTTCTTTTGCCCAGGGGAATTTCTCGGCGGACCAATTTGTCAAAGCGTAAAGTTTATATCCCTTTTGTTTTAACTCTTTTAATATTTCCACCGTTCCTTGGAATATAGGGCCGAACATATGGTGCCAGCCCTCGTCGTAGAGTGCGATTTCTTTGGCGTATTCGGGGCAAGATTTTTGAGCGAGGGCGATATTCTCCTTAACGCTCATACCCTCATCCATTCTTAAAACCCACTCGGAATTGCAACAGCGCGCCAAAAAGTCTTCCATACGATTGTCGTCGTTAAAGACTGCGCGGTAAAAATATCTGGGATTCCAGTCGACAAGAACCCCGCCCAAATCGAATATTACGGTCTTTTTCATAGGGTTATTCTATCATAAAAGAGGAATATTTAATAAAAAAGGATACCGTGTGCGAAAAATTTTATATAATATTTATAGAAAATTTGTTGTAGAAAGTACGCCCCCATAGCTCAATGGATAGAGCACCTGCCTTCTAAGCAGGGGATATAAGTTCGATTCTTATTGGGGGTATTTTATTTATAGGAAAAGAACTTTTACCCCTTAAAATGGTCACAAATAGCCACAAAGAAGATAAAAAAGCGCTTTTTTTCCATTTAAATTTTTGCCGAATTCGCTAAAAAATGAAAATAAAAAATCCCCGCCTAAAAGTGAGGATTTAATTTATAGACAATTCTTACACATACGCCGCAATTGCCCCTGTTTTAGTTACCCGCCGATCTTAAACGGGAAAATGTTCCGAGACAAACCTCCCTGGGCTACATTTTGTAATGCCGTTTTATTCACTTCCGAATTTCCAAATAACCTTTCCTATAAGGGTATTTGTATTTTTTTTTGTAATCAGCTATAATTAACTTAAAGGCTGGGGCATTAACGTCTTGAGTTTGGGACGTCTGGATAAATTGCTCCAGCCTCTCTTGTATTTCCACTTCGTGCAAATAAAGCCTTTGATTTTCTTTTATCCTTTTTATTGCCACTTCTTCCGCATATCTTTTGCCGACAATAAATATCGGTGCGATTAAAAAAAGGCCTCATAGCCGCTGTTTTTCCAATTCTGCTTTATGTCAAAAATACCCATCTTTTGTATCACTTGCGGTACGTACATAAAAGCTTCCACAAACGGACAGCAGTAAATTTTATAAAAAACTGTTCTTTGACTATATTTAGAGTTATTTCTGACAAGAGAAAGCCTCCTCAAGCTGTTTGGTTAGAATGAAAAGTTCAGGGCAAAGCCCCAGGGCGACGTCTTTACCGCCAACCCAGTAATTTCCACTGCTTAAATCGTCTTCTCCGAAATAGCCTTTATTTTCCAATCATCTTTAGCTAAACTATTATTAGAAGCGGCGGTTCCGGTACTGGATTGCATTCCAGCTTTGACCGAGTCCGTTGCTTCTTCTTTTATATGGTATTTATAGTAAATATTCCCGTTTTGACAGAGTGCGGTTTGCCTAAAATAAAATTGCTTTTCTTTTTCATAATTACTTGAAAATTCTCTCTTTTTGAGATATACTGTTTATAAGCAAAGTGAATCGCTTCGGGCGTTAGGGATAACGGGGACTGTATACCAGTCATCAAATTCGTTCACTTTGCTTTTCGTTTGTACATTGTTTTAGGTTGCAAAGTCTTATTTTTCCTGCCACCGACTGATTCGTAATAAAAATACATATTGCCTATCTTTTTGCTGTAAATAAGTATATTACGCCCCTCTGATTTTTCTTTTGCCAGAGCCACATTGTCAAAATCGCCCGTAATAAGAGGAATTAGCAAAATATCTTCTTTGGTTATAGGCAATTGCCCTCGGGCTTTCTCGGTTTGTTCATCGCCGTGTGATTTGAAAATGTGCCGAATTCCTCCAGCTGTCAACTGGTGGACAAATCCCGTTAAGTCTAATCCGATAGCAGAGTTTAATCTGTCAGCTTCTTTTTCTCCCACCTCTCTGTAACTAACAGAAGGGACATCATCAATGTTTTTTTGTGAGTCCTCCTTTTCTAAAAGTGCCTCGGCTTCTTTCTTTTTTGTTTCGTCTTTCCAGACATTTGTTTTTATTGTCTGTTTTCCTTCTTTTGTTTCCTTTCCGCCGCTCCCCGTGCCAAATTGCCCGTTGTCCTTGCGGGGGTGCTTGCTTTCGTCCCACTCATCAATAGCCGTTTCATCTTCCGGCAGTTCCAAGTCTTCTGGGATTTCATCGGCGGGCAATACCTCGTCTATATCGGCAAATCTGCCGCCGCGTTCGGAACGCAGGGCATTACCTACTTCCTCGGCGTTTAATATACTCGCCGCAACATATTTTGCTGCCGTTTTACATAGCAGTATACTTTCTGTTTTTATCCTATCTACAAAATAATTTCCGTAAGTAAAGTGTGCATTTCAAGCCTGCATATATTTTTGTCTTGCCCGTATTGTATCCCCTTGTAATCCATTATTTTTTTGCTATAATTAACTTAGAAGCTGGAAGATGTGCCCCTTCAGTGGTGGTCTTGAACACATCTTCCAGTTTCTCTGTTAAATAGACTTCGTGTAAATAAAGCCGCTATTTTCTATAATAATGTCCTTTGTGTTACTGTAAGCTACCCCCACGGCGGCTGTACTATCGGAATTGTTTCCCAACGCATAGGCGTGTACCCTGCGCGGCGAATCATCATAAAATTCGCCGGGTACGCCGATTGGTAATTCTTTGTTTACGATAGTTTGTATAGGCATTAGTTAGCCTCCTTTAAATATTTTTCAAAAGCGGCGTCTTTTTCTACGGGCATAGCGTCGCCTACTGCACCGTTTACCGCCTCGCGGAACACAACCTGCTTTTGCGCTCCGGCCAAATAACCCGTTAAAGCCGTTTCCGCGCTGTCTTCGGCTATACCTTTAATACCTAACTTATCACAGGCGTATTTAGCCATTTGCGCTAAAGACATAGGGGTATGGTCAAAGCTTCCGGTAAATGGAGAGACTTTCTCGTAAAGAGCAAGCTTTTTTGCCATTTTTTCCATTATGCGCGCTTCCAAAGCGTCCTCGGCTTTATCTTTATCGCAAGGCGCTTTATCGTTTGCGGTATCGTCCTTCTCATCCTTTTCAGAGGGATTGGCACTATCCGCTTTATCCTCCTCAAGCGCGCCCTTATCGTCATTCGCGCCGCTTGCGGACTTATTATCGGCCACTTTATCAAGCAACCCGATAACAGCTTTCATTTGCCCCTCTTTGCCATCTTCAAATTCGCTTTCAGGCTTAGAGGCAATAGCCAGTATTTCTGCTGCTATTTTGCTTTTGTCCATTTGTGCATTCTCCTTTTTTTCGGGTGCGGCGCTTATGCCGTCTGCCCCGCTTTGTTTACTGCTTAAATCTTCTTCTAAAAAAAGGTTTATTCCGTCATTGGAACTTCCCAATAGTTCTAACAACTTTTTCATAAAACACCTCTTGAAATTTCTCTATTTATTCGCTATACTATTGTTGGCTTCAGTAGCGGCTCCTAATTGGTGTAGGATTCCCGTTACTGAAGTTCTTTTTTAGGTATTTTCAAATCGTAAAACTTTTTCCCGTTAGTATCTTCCCAAACGATAACCTTAACCTTTTGCGCTGTACCTCGCCCTATTTTCACCATATTCTCTATCAGGTGAAAACAAATCGCCCCGTCTTTTCTTATTTTATGCAACGGCTCTGATCCTAAATAGCGGCCAGTTTCAATAATAGAGTACAAGGCTACTACCATTTTCAACTTATCGGGGTTTCCTGAAAATGCTTCATATTCATCCCGTCCTTTACGGCTAAATAATATCTCCCCCAGTTGTGGGTGTTTGACGGTTTTGCCCTGCAAATTGGCTTTATACCAATCAATGGCTTTAGCCCTGAAATCTTTTATATCCGTATAATCGCCCAGTTCCGTACCGGTAATTTCTATTGGTTCTTTTGGCGATTCTTCTAAATATCCCTTGACAATATCCTCTTTTGTTAGTATCTTATTTGTAGGAACCGTGTTCCGCTGAAGAACTGCATTGTGCAGAGAAGGCAACACGGTTCTTTCTTTTATATAGAGAACCCCGTTTTCCTTTATCACATTGCTTACAAAATTGTTAAAATTATTTCTTTCATAAACACTGGGTATAAAAGAAATTTCGTTTTCATCCTTTTTATTGGGAGAAATCACGGCAATAATTGGTTTTCCCGCTTTATCTACAGCGTCCAATACGGAAATATAGCCGCTTGGGTTGGAAGAAGTACTTAAAGACTTAAAAACTGCTTGCGGGTCCATTATTAGTGCGGGTAATTCTTCTAATACCTTTATGGGCACATTATGCGGGTGCTTTCCGGTTTTGCCAAGTGCTTTTAAAAGCGTCATTTTATTTGTCTTTAGTTCGCCTTTTGGTAAACCTAAATTAACATAAATTTGTGGTGTTTCTCCAAGGCTTAATTCCGTTCTAGGCGATACCTTATCGTCCGCCAAAACGTTTTGAACTTCATTTTTAAACTTTTCCAAAAGTTCTTCAGAAGGACTAAAAATGGCTTTTTCGGCTTCTTTCCTCTGCCTTCGATGTTCTTGCTCTTTCTCGGTTTGCTTTTGCGTGGACAGTCCATTTTCCTCCGCAAACCGCCCAAGTTCGTCACGCTTTACTTTGCTTTCGTCAAAATCGTTATCCTGAGCCTGACGGAGTAAAGGGCCCGAAAGTTCTAAACTGTCGCAAGCGCAACTGCCCGCAAGCGCGCTTGGCAATGCGTCCATAACTCTTACGCCGTGCCCCATACGCCCCCTAGGCACTATGGCCAAATGGTTGCCCCTTATATTCGCCGCTTTCTTTGACCCATTCGCAAAAATACCCCAAAGACAACTCCTTAAGACCGTTGTTTATATCATCTTTTGCCTGCTCGCTGGTTATTTTGATATTGGCGTACAAAGTATCGCCTTGCGCAAACACTTCCTCGCCCACTATTCCTTGCTGTGGTATATTTTCCGCCGGAGTTAAACCGTTTTCCGCAGGGCCCAGCATTCTGTGTCCCTTGATTATTGGCAAAAGCTCAAAACTCTTTATAGCCTCGGGGTTCATAAGTTCCTTTTCCGAGCGCAAAACATTGTAAATTTTATCCGCCTCAAGATCGGGAAGCCCTATTTCGCGCCCCAAATACGGGAATATGCCCGCCCTGCTTATAGGGTTCTTTTCTATATACCAAAAGTTATTGTGGTCTATTACTTTAGCCATTTTTATTACCTCTTAGTTGAAAACTATCACCGGCCGCTTTATGCAATGGCAGTTTATCAATGTGCCGGGGTATCCCTCTTCGCCGGTTTTAGGATCTACGACTATCGCTTTATTCAAATTAAATATTTGCCCCGCCAGCACATCCCTGTGATATTCCCTTTCCCATTGCGGCTTTTTAGAACCGTATGTATAAACCCATTCATATTGTTTTATACCGACATCTAACAGTTTCCTGCGGCTTAAAGCCTCGTATACCTTTTTGTTTTGGTCGCTTGCTATCAACTCAACCCGCCTGTCTAATTTGCCCGTTATCTTACTTAAACCCTCTTTTACCGCCGTTATACCCTCGCCGTTCATTACGCTTCTAAAAATAAGTTCCGCTATTTCTTTAAAAAAATCGGAATTTATGCTATTTATCAATTTCACGTTTGCCGCTATTGCCGCTTTGCTTATTTTTATATCCCGCGGGCTGTAAAAACCCTTTAAAAAATTGACCTCAAAAGTGGTGCCGCTGGCGCCCCCTATACTGGTGCCGAAAGCCTTTAAAGAGCCTTTCACGCTGATATTTGCATAATCTGACTGCCTTTCTACAAAGCCTTTTGCCAAACTTTCCGCCTTGCCCGTAAATACTGCGTAGAACTCTTTATTTAGCCTGTCCAGCTCCGCTTTTAAAACTTCCGCGCTGTCCGCGTCCTGAGCGTAAAGCGCTTTAATATTTTCATTTTCCCGGCGGTAAATCTTTATAATATCGGCTATGGTCTTACGGCTCATTTCCGTGCTTAAAGCCGAAAGCTCCCGTTTATACCATTTGCGTATGCCCTCACTGGGGAACAGTTCCCCACCGTAAAGGATATTCCGCCGTATTATTTTGCGTTCTTTGCTCGCCATTTGTTTTTATGTTCTTTGTTGTATAATCTATATATGATTAACCTTAAAAACCTTAAAGAAATTTACGATAAATACATTCTTATGGAAGAAAGATTTAACAATCTTGAACAGAAGCTTAATGACGCATTACAAAAAATTGCCGCATTAGAAGCTGTTGTTAAACATTCTGATAATAATAAATATCTGTGTCGCTCCTGCCATAAAGGGCTTTATCGTGCTACAAATAAACCTAGACGCTTTCACGGTTTCACAGTCGGCAATATATGGGAATGTGATACATGCGGACACATTGCCGATGAACAGCTGTCTCAAAAATTAAGCAGCTGATTTGTTTTTCTTAGAAATATTTTCCAAGACGTCAACTATATTAGTTGCTACGTTATAGCTTTCTTTAGCTTCTTTCCCGCCGCCCATAAAATATGCGACAAAAACTAATTCTGCCACACCCCTGTTAAAAACTTCTTTCTTTGTTTCTTCCATATTCTTAACTCCTTGAAAAACTCCGCCTTTTTAGCTATACTATTTATACTCAATAACTAGACAGCAGAAAGTCGCCCTAGCTGCCAATTAATGGAGGGGACCGGGTTAAAGCCCCGGAGCGGCGTCCTCCCTAGTTGTTGAGTTTTTATTTGGGCTTCTTTGTTTAAAACCTGTAACCACAAATCTTATATCTTCTCCATAATAATCAGGCCGCACTACTACCATTATCCCTTTGTGCCAAATTTCAAAATTGCCGGATTTGCCTTTTCTGAGTTGTCCGTTCTCTATCGTTTCCGTCAACCGTTCTAATATTACATCTACGTTATATGGGCTTTTCTCCGTTCGGGATTTAATTAAATGTGCTATTCCTTGTTCTTCATTGCCCCAAGCTAAAGTAATATCGCCTATGTCTTCACGCGTAAAAGCGGCTTTAATATGCCCTCTTTGCTCTTGCAGGAGTTTATTAACGGCTTCCTGCCCTTTGTATGCCGTTAAACTTGCCGCCCATTCCGGCCTTTACAGTACCATCATCATCAAGTAATACAGGGCGGCCTTTCTCTTCCTCCCCGTTAGGTTTGACAGTGATCCATCTCTCATCTTCAGCCTTAGCATCCTGAGCTTGCCCTTTTGACTGTAAATCCGTCGTTCCCGGATTTCGATTTGGACTATAAACCTTTGCCTTAGTGTTGACTATTCCTAAATTATCCGCTATACTATTTTTAGCAGAAGATAGATACACCCCGGCAGTTGAAGCCGATAAGTTGGTATCTTCTGCTTCTTTTTTTTTCTCAAAATATGGTTGTAGTAAATATTGCCGTTGTTATCTTCTCTTTTATTAAATTCCATATATATTGACTTTTCCTTAAAGATTGGCTACACTTTTAATAGAACCTTTGGGCAGGAAAGAAATCATTTCTGTTTCCTGAAAAGAGAGAACACAGTTCATCAATCTTTCTCCCCCGAAGGTTCTTTCTTTTTATAAAATCCCGTAATAATCCAGTTCATTTTTTCCCCATTATAATCGGCACAAATTGCGATTTGTTTCCCGTCATACCATATAAGCCAACGATTGGAATATTTTGGATGATTATGTAATCTGCCCTTTTCAACGACTTCGGCAATATTAGAAAGGAATTCCTCTGTATCAACACCTTTACTTTTTCTTCTTGATATTAAATGACATAATCCACGTTCTTCATCACCCCAAGCTAAAGTAATGTCGCCTATATCCTCTCTGTGAAAAGCGGCTTTTATATGTCCTCTTTTTTCTTCTAAAAGTTTATTTATTGCTTCTTGCCCTTTATAACCTTTAAATTCTTCACCTAAAAAGATTTTAATATCAGGGGGATTATCTACCGGGATAAATTCTTCTTTATTAGTATTTTTCTCCGCAAATCTGCCCAATTCGTCCCTATTGACTTCTTTCTCGTTAAAGGCCCTATCCTCAGCTTTGGCTTTGTTGTTCTTGCCGCCGTTTTTGTCTTTATCTTTCCCGGAAGCCAAGGGCTTTAATTCCTCTTCCTGCTGCGGCGTTATTAAAGCTTCCGGCGCGTCTTCCGGAAGCCAAGCCAGCCCGCTGTTTTCGTCTCTAATTACACTTTGCCGCCCTTCATCGGGGCTAATTATCCCTTTATCTATAAGGGTAGCCAAATTCCGGGTTTTCTTCTCTTGCAGATCGGCCTTTTCGCTTTCGTCGGACAAATCTATTTCGCTAAAGATAACATTCGTTTGCGCTTTGCTATCCAAATCGGAACGTAAAATAATGTCTTCCACTCTTTCAATAAATGGTTTATATCCGTTTTCTTGAAGGGATTTAATCTCTAAACGGTAATCCTTGGTACTAAATTCGCCGGTATTTCCTATCCCGCCGCTGGGGTTGGTTTTCATTAGCTTATGTTCAGGCACTTTCGCCACGCTCGCGACCAATTTGTATTGGTTGTCTATAATCTCGGTAAGACCTGTTAGCGTAGTATCTAATTGGTGTACGTCATATTCCGTAAGCCAAATCCCGAAATTATTCAACAGTTTGCGCATCCACGTAAGTTTTTTGGCGGTTTCCGCCTCGTTTAATAAGGCGTTTGCGATGTCGTCGCTTTTAGCTATCGTCGAGCGCTTCGTAAGCAATATCTCCGGCGCTTCGTTAGCGCATTTTTCCGCCGCATAAACCCTTTCATAAATCATTTGCGTAAGAGGAATGCCGCCATATTGATAAGTCGGCTTTAAAATATCGGCAGGCTCGTCATTAAGCCAAATTAACAGGTGGCTACGATGTATTCTGTGCCCGTTAAAAACATAGTAGGCCGGGGTAAAATATTCCGCAGATAAAGGATTTATTATACCCTCCGCGCTAAATTCCGGCCTACACCAATAAGGATCTATTATCGCTATTCCTTTAAAAGAGCCCGGCTTTACCCCGTCGATATTAAAAGGTTTCTCGGTATCTATGCCATCAATAATCGGATAAGCCAAAGCTATACCGAAGATTTTACGATTCCTGCCCCATTTCAGAGCTTTGGCAAATATATCGTATTTTTTCGTTTCGATATTGCCTAATTCTTTTAAAAGTTCGGCATTTTCGCTTTGTTTTTCCTTGCTCAAAAGTTCGGTTTTCCAGCCGGGACGCAAAGCGTCCTCGTTTGGAATTGTGCAGGCATTATCAATAAGCCAATGTTGAGAAAGAAGCGCGCACGCCTGATAACCGATAAAGCCATACTTCGCAAAAAAGGTATACACTATGTCTTGTTTGATTCCTTTGTCCAATCGTTAATAGTTTTCCCTTTCTCAAAAGAGATGATATCCAGAATTATTCTTTTTACTGCTGTTATTTATCTCCTCCTCTGGGGATAGATTATTTTTTTATTGATTCTGTCAATTGTTTACTGTATACTATAAATACCCCTACCGTTAGACACCGCACTTAGTGTAGGCATGACGGAGGGGTTCCTTTTGTGCAATCCTCAATAACCTTTTTATCAAAAGCAAAGGTGTTTTTATCAAAATTGTTTGCCGAATTTGCCCCAATCCTTTTAATCGGCAAACACTCAACAAGCGCTTATGCGGCAAGGATGGTAGAAATTTAAAAGCCCTCGTTTTAAAACGAGGGCTTTTTGATTATACAAAGCATTTAGCCGCGGGGGTTAGTCTTTCCTTACTACCGGCGTGGTGTTTTGCTGTTTCGTCCACTTGCCTTCGGCTTTGTCTATGTATTGGAAGTATTCATTGGTGAATCCCCCTTGGAAACAAGACTTGTAGTGGAAAGTGTTTACCTTGCCGCTGTCCAACAGTTTATTAAAAACGCCTGGGCCCGTCATATCGAACACTCCTCCGATAGTATTTTCCTCTATATTGCGTTTAATTTGCTCGATAATTTTACCGATTATGGGGTTATTGGGCGCGGCGGCAATAAATGAATTGCATATTCTGCCGTCTTTAAGTTTAAGGAATTTTTCGGTATCTTCTGGTTTTATCAGTTTATCCAAGGATACTACGGTTGTGGCGTCGATGTCCAAATATACTCCGCCGTATTTGTACAATACCAGTACGCGCCAAAAATCGGCTTGCGCGGCGCCTATTTGTATTCTGGAATAGGCGTCATAAATATCCTTCGGATAATTTTCTTTTATGAACTCGGCCCTGGCCTCCGTAGATACGAAACGATGCTCATAAGTAGGCGACATATGTCTGTTTACCCAATAGTTGAAATATACGGGCAAAGTAAACTTATCGGTAAAATTGGTCTGCCAAATTATGCGCGGGATTTTCTGTTCGTATTTTGCTTTTTTCAAAGGTTGGGTATGGGACGGAACAGTAAAGCGCTTCTTGGGAAAAAGATATTGATAGACATAGCATAGATGTTTAAAAATGTTACCGCTTAGCAGCAGCAGTCCCTTGTATACGGAAAGCATAGAATATACCTCTTTTTCGTTTATGTTTTTGACGTAAAAAACGTTGTCTTATGCCAAGATTATAATAAATAAGACTATTCTTTTCAATCGTAGAGATTATCTACGCGTGCGGAAAGAATTTGATTTGAGCGCGGGGTTTGTTTCTGATTATTATGCAGAATAAAAAACCCCTCTTTTTGAGGGGTTTCAGGGTCGTTAAAGCTATTTCTATATATCGATATTTAAGAAATATCTCGCCAAAAGGCCGATGACGAACGATATTATTGCCACGCCCAAGCTTATCCCCGCCATCTCGCCAAAGCGTTTAAAGAACGGCAGACTCTTTGCCACCGATACGTAATAATTGAAGATGAATATTATCAGTATCATTATCGCCAACATCGTAAACAAAGCCGCCAAATACATATCCTGCGGGTAAATCAGATAGGGCGCTACCAACAGTACTACCGTTATAAGATAGGCTATGCCCGTGTAAATACTGGCTTTTAGGGCGTCTTTGCTGCCGCTGGCTCGTTCGGCCAGATAGTTTGAAGCCGCCATAGATAAAGTGGCCGATATGCCCGTTATTATACCTGCAAGAGCGACCAGGCGGGTATTGGCCAAAGCCAGAGTAAGGCCCGCTATCGTGCCCGTAAGCTCGACAAGCGCGTCGTTAAGGCCAAGCACCATCGCCCCTACGTATTTAAGGCGTTCTTCGTCCAAAAGGTCTATCAGGGCGGCCTCGTGCGCCTTTTCCTGGGCGATTATATCGTTTATATTGCTTATTTTATCTTGCAGAAGGTGCATATCCTCTATGCCTTGATATTCGTTTTTCTCCATCAGCTTTATGACGAATGTATACCCAAATAATATTGACATCAAACCGTAGCACAAAATTTTTGCTCTAGAGGGCTTGGCTTTTTCGCCGAGGTATCTTTCCCACAACAATGCGTGTTCGTGTTCTTCGGAAGATATTTTTAAAAGGACTTCTTTATTGTGCGGATTTTTTTCCCGCGCGGCTATGTTTTTGTATATGACGGAGGCGGTTATTTCGTCGCGCTGGTATTTGCGCATAAGATTTTTTTCGTACGGAGTATATTGTTCTTGCATAGATTACCTTCTTAAAATATGGAAATATATTAAATTATATCTTTTTGTAAATTTTCGTTCTCTCTCTGGTCTTGCGGTACCAAAGCGGTTTTTTGGCGATTTTTTGAGCTAGTCTTTCCCGTATTAACGCCAAGTCTTTGTCTGAAGGGGACCAAGCCCCAAATAGATTGTGTTGCAGAAAAATATTTCTGGGGAATATACGCCTGGCATCAAGTTTGTAGCCTCGGCGTTTGAGTTCCTTTTTAAGGGCTTCGTATCTTTCGTCAAGGTATTTGCCTTTATCGTAGAAGAATTTCACGTGCCCACGCCCGAGCATAAATTCTGGCGGGATATCTTCGGGTTTGAAGCCTCTTTTGCTCTTTAGGCTGCGCTTAAGTGCGGCGGGAATCATAAAGATTTCGCGGTATTCGGCCATAAGGTGCTGGTCGTAAAGTTCGCGCGGATTTAGCAAATTTATTCTTGTCATACTACCCCCGTAATAGTATAAGGGCGCGGGCGCGCTTTTCAATGGGCGAGGCAGGAGCCTTTCGGGATTGATATAATTTATATATGAACAGAGAAATCCTTCGCCTGGCACTCCCAAATATAATAGCCAATATAACTGTCCCTATTTTGGGTATGACCGATACGGCAATATCGGGGCATTTGTCATCTTCTCTGTATATAGGGGCGATAGCGGCCGCGGCGGTGATATTCAATTTTTTGTATTGGAATTTTTCTTTTTTGAGAATGGGTACCAGCGGTTTTACCGCCCAAGCGCTGGGCGCGCGCGATTTGAGAGAAACTACCGCCGTCTTGTGCCGCTCGCTTTTTACGGCTGTATCGGCCGGCGCGGTATTGATAATACTGCAAAGCCTAATCTTTGAGGTTGCGTTTTTCTTTCTTAAAGCTTCGGCCGAAGTAAAAGAGCTTGCCGCCCAATACTTCTACGTTTATATATGGTCAGCCCCGTTCGCTTTGGCGATGTTCGCGTTTTCGGGCTGGTTTATAGGAATGCAGAACGCTAAAGCGCCTATGGCGATAGCGATAAGCGCGAACTTGGCTAATATTGCGGCCAGCCTAATATTCGTATTCGTTTTCGATATGGAAATTAAGGGGATAGCGTTAGGTTCGTTGGTGGCGCAAATACTTTCTTGCGCTTTGGCTGCTTTAATTTGGCTTAAATATTACGGCAAATTAAGGCGTTATATAAGCCTTGGGTGTTTGAAGTCAGCGCAAGGCTTCAAGGCGTTTTTCAAGGTAAACAGGGATATATTCATAAGAAGTTTCGGCTTGATTATGGCAACGGTGTTTTTTACTGGCATCTCGGCGCGGCGGGGCGATATTTTCTTGGCGGCGAACAGCTTGCTTATGCAGCTTTTTTTGTTGTTTTCCTACATTATGGACGGGTTCGCTTTCGCGGCGGAGGCTTTAAGCGGCAAATATTACGGCGCGAAGAACTATTTAAAACTTATAAAAATCGTAAAGAGGATATTTCTTTGGGGTTTTTGCCTTAGCGGAGTATTTGCTTTGCTCTATCTTGGATTTACGGATCTCATTTTGAATATTCTTACCGATAAAACCGAAGTAATCGCCATGGCTATGAATTATAAATATTGGGCGGTATTGATCCCCTTTGCCGGCTTTGCGGCGTTTTTGTGGGACGGAGTATTCGTGGGAATAACTGCGGCGCGGCAGATGCGTAACTCGATGTTGTTTGCGGTGGGGGTGTTCTTTGCGCTTTATTGGCTGCTTTCCCCTGCATTGGATAACAATGCCTTATGGCTGGCGTTTTTGGGTTATCTTTCCATACGCGGATTGGCGCAGTTTTTATACTTCGGCAAGATAAAGAAGCGGTTTAAATAGACTTCCGCGAACGCGTTGGAAAAATCGAAAACGGAAAAAAGGGCGCTTTTCGCTCTCAAAAAAGTATAATATTATTAACTTATATATTTAATATAGGAGAGTTACATCATGGCCACTAAAAAGTGCAACAAGAAATGTGCGCCTCAAGAGTGCTCGCAGCTTCAGCAGCACAGAGGCAAGTTTAAACCTGTACTTCCCAATATTTTAAAGAACGGGCCCGCGTCCGTTAAAGTGAAAGCGGGCAAACCGACTAAAAGCGTTGCCGATCAAGCAAAGGTAAAAAAGATTTTCCCCCATACTTACGGTATGCCGGAAATAGCTTTCGTCAAGGGCGCCAATTCGGCCGTATCAAAGAAACCCATTAACGCGGCGGTAGTGCTTTCCGGCGGGCAGGCTCCGGGCGGCCATAATGTGATAGCCGGCCTTTTGGACGGATTTAAAAAGGCCAATTCCAGAAATAAACTTTTCGGCTTCTTGGGCGGGCCCAGCGGCGTAATCGATTGCAACTTCATAGAGATTACCCCCGCCTTAATGGATAAATTCAGAAATACCGGCGGATTTGACTTGATACAGTCCGGCAGAACGAAAATAGAAAACGACGAGCAGTTAAGCAAAGCCAAAGAAAATATCGTAAACAATAAAATTTCTGCCTTTGTGGTAGTCGGCGGCGACGATTCCAACACCAATGCCGGAGTAATAGCCGAATATCTTAAAAAAGAAGGCGTGGACGCCAGCGTAATCGGCGTACCTAAGACGATAGACGGTGATTTGAAAAACGAACAGATAGAAACCTCCTTCGGTTTTGATACCGCCACCAAAATCTATGCGGAAATGGTCGGCAATATCTGCCGCGACGTAAATTCCGCCAGGAAATACTGGCACTTCGTGCGCCTTATGGGCAGGAGCGCCTCTCACATCACTTTGGAAGTGGCTTTAAAAACCCACCCCAATATTACTTTGATAGGCGAGGAAGTCCTGGCCAAGAAAATGACTTTGGCCCAAATCGTGGACTATTTGGCCAAAATCGTGGCGGCAAGAGCCAAAGACGGCAAAAACTTCGGCGTAGTATTGGTGCCGGAAGGTTTGATAGAGTTTATCCCGGAGATGAAAGAACTCATCGCCGCTTTAAATGACCTCTTGGCCGACAATGAGGAAGCCCTTTCCAAATTGAACAAAGTTTCCGAAAAGAAAGAGTTTGTAATTTCCAAACTGCCCAAGAAACTGGCCGACTTGATGAAATCCCTGCCCGAAGGCATCGCCTCCCAGCTTATGTTGGACAGAGATCCGCACGGCAATGTTCAGGTATCTTTGATAGAGACGGAAAAGCTCTTAATCGAAATGCTTCGCGCCAGGCTTGCCCAACTCAAGAAAGAAGGCAAATATAACGGCAAATTTTCGGCCATTACGCACTTCTTCGGCTATGAAGGGCGTTGCGGCGTGCCTTCCAACTTCGACGCCAATTATACCTACGCTTTGGGCTACAACGCGGCGGTATTGGCTTTGAACAAATGCAGCGGGTATCTTTCTTCCGTAAGGAATTTGGTCAAAAGCCCCAAAGATTGGGCTTGCGGCGGCATTCCTCTTACGATGATGATGAATATTGAAAGAAGAAAAGGCAAGGAAAAACCCGTAATAAGGAAAGCGCTCGTAGACCTTAAAGGCGAACCGTTTAAGCAGCTTGCCAAGAACAGAGAGCTTTGGGCCAAAACCGAAAGCTATTTGTTCCCCGGCCCTATGCAGTTCTTCGGCCCGGAAGAGGTTACCGATATGACTACCGAAACCTTAAAATACGAGCATAAAAAGAAATAAAAATTCTTTAAACTCACAAATCCCCGCCTTTTTATATGGCGGGGATTTTTATTTTCTATTTTGATATTATGTAACTATGTCAATAATTATAATTCTTATTTTGGCGGTTATTGCCGCCGCTCTTACGGCGTGGGTTTTCCTCCTGAAAAAGGAAAACGACGCCAAAAACAAAGATTTCGCCGATATATCTGCCAAAGCTGCCGTTTTGGAGAACGAGAACAAAAACCTTTCCGCCCTCAACCAAAAATGTGAAAGCGAACTTAAAGACACTCAAAACTTGAACGAGAGCCTCAAAAATGAGCTTTCCGCCCTCAAAGCCAAAGAGGCCGAACTAAAGGCCGTAAAACAAAATTTGGAAGATAATTTCGCCCGCCAACAGGCCTCCTTTGACAAACTTCAGGCTTCTGCTAAGGATAACTTCCGCCAGCTGGCCGACGAAGTTTTTAAAACAAAAATATCGGAGCTCAAAACCGAAAGCAAAGAAATCGTAGCCCCTTTAAACACAAATTTGGAGAAACTGCATGATAAACTTTCCAGAATGCAGAACTTAAACGAAAACCTGCAAAAAGAAGCCGCTAACCTTACCAAGGCGCTTCAGTTCAGCGGGAAAACTCAGGGCAACTTCGGGGAAATGATATTGGAAGAAGTTCTGGAAGCTTGCGGCCTTAAAAAGGGTGTAAATTATGAGGTGCAGGCCACCTTGCATTCCGACGAGGGCAAACCTTACCGCCCTGATTGCATAGTAAATTTGCCCGACCAACGATATATAGTAATAGACTCTAAAATGTCTTTAACGGCTTACACGAAATTTGTTTCAGAAGAAGATTCCGAACTAAAAGCCAAATATTTGCAGGACCATATAGAATCCATCGAAAAACACATCAAAGAATTATCGGCAAAAAAATATCAGGATTTAAAAGAAATCAAAGGCCGCACGCCGGATTTTGTAATGATGTTCGTACCCATAGAATATGCCTATATGGCCGCTTTGGACGCCAAACGCGATTTGGGCATTTTCGCGGGCGGCAAGCGCATAGCGGTGGTGACGGCCTCCTCCCTTATACCTATCCTTAAAACGGTGGAAAGCCTCTGGCGCATAAGCACCAGCCAAAAAGAAATGGACGAGATAATTAGAATAGGCTCCGCAATACATACCCAAGCCGCATCGTTTTTAGAGAATATGCAGGAGCTTAGAAACGGCATAAACAAAGCGGGGCAGGCCTTTAACAAGTCGATGACGTCGCTAGACGGCGGAAGAGGTATTTTGCTCTACGCAAAAAAACTTGAAGAGCTGGGCGTTAAAGGTAAAAAGAACCTGCCGCAGGACAAATCGGCGGGAGTTAAAGTCCCCCTTCTGGGACAGCCCGAAGAGAATACAACAGACGAAACCTCCGACAGTTTGTTTGAAGACGTGGACTGATACTACTCTTCGTCAGATATATTATCGTTGCTCAGCGGGATATTGTTAGGATTTGTTTCTTTCAATATCAGCGGTATGTAAATATCGTCTATTTTTAAGCCATGGTCAAACCCGTAGGAAGGCAAGTCTTTGCTTTGTAAAAGGTTATTTTGCCAAAAAGAATCGTCCAGCAAAAACTTTTCCCTAAAAGAATCGTATCCTTTAAAAAGCCCCGCGTTATAGAATATATTATTGTCAAAATAGGGGTCAGAAAGCCGAGTCTTATCGTCTTTTTAAGGAAGCTCTTGATAGTCAAAGTCGGTATAAAAAAGGAATTTATTTTTCCGCCGATATGTGCTATACCAGCCACGCCGTCGTGCCCCTTTTGATCTGCGGGCAACATTAAAAGCGAACCTGAAGTGCCGCCAAGTACAGAAGGCAAAACGTTTATAAGAGGATATTTTGACGTCTTATCTTGTTCAAACATAAGCAAGGGCTTTTTTATGAAACGAAAACCGTTGCCCGGATATCCTATTGTATATAGTCCCCCGCCGGTTTGAGGCATAGGCTTCAAAGACAAAGGCAAAGGTTTATATCTATCCAAAACACGGATATCCTTGGGGAGCAGCAAAGCCAAATCCATTCCTTCCCTATCGGTAGTTTTGGCAATTACGTCGGCCTCAAACATATTGAAATCGCTGTCAAAAAGATGGACTTGGCTGGCTTTTCCTACGGCATGCCTGTTGGTAAGAAGAAACTTCATTCCCAAATATTCCGTTAGGAAAGCGGTGGCATTATATCTGTTGTTCGACCATAGAGAAAAGACACTCTTTCTGTAAGGAGATACATCATATGAGCGCATTTTGCTGCGCCAAGAATCAAGATAGTTCGTAGTGCCGAATATATCCGACAAATCTAATTTTATAAGATTATAGAAAATTTGCTTTTCCGTTTTGTCGTAGGGCACATGGGATAAAGATCTTGCCGTCATATTAGGGATCATACTTTCGTCGCTTCCCTTAAAATTTCCCAGAAAAGGATTGGTATAGACCGAATGAAATTTTTCTGTTTGACCAGCCGCGAAATCGGGCCCCGTTCCCCCGTTATCCTCTATCGGCTTTAAGCCGTCTTTAGAGTTTGAAAGGTAATAAATACCAGACTCCCCCCCCATAGTTTTGAGGCGCGGTCTTGTCCCAATCCATATTTTCTTTATTTATAAGGACACCCTTGGACGTCATATAGGCGATAGGATCCTGTATGATATCTTTAAATGCATCCGACGGAAGCATATCCTGACTAAACCAGGAATAATTATAATTTATCGGGCCTATCCAGCTGCCGTCTACGGCGTTGCGATATTCCAAGTGGAGATGGAAATTTATCTTTCTGCCCAGCAAAAGTTCATGCCCGCCGACTCTTATTCTGGATTGTCCGTCGTGGCTGTATATAAAGAAAGTCCCTTCAGAATTTTCAAACCATACAGCCGGGGACGCCTTGGAAGCGCCCAATACATTTATAAGCCATTCTTTATATTTCGAAAGCAGAACGGAATATTTTACCTTTCCTTTGGCGGCGGATAATTCTTTATACAAATCTTTCTTTATTTCTTTGCCTAAAGCCATCTGAAGCACATTGTCATTTGAAAAATTTTCCCATTCATAAGTATCGCCGCTTAACCCTACCAAATAAGAATGTTTTGGGGCACCCGCCTCGCTTGAGCGGAGTTTTATTTCTATTAAATTTTTTAGTACTTCCTTCTGCTTCTCCGCACTGAAGGTTAAAGCTCTTTGTAAGGCGGATTTAACCATAAAATTGGCTGAGGAACTTACATATTCAAACATATCCTGCAGGGGGCTGTCTTCTATCACTAAAGACTTTATTACTTGCCAATCTTCCAGCGGTCCATACTTTAGGGATGGTATTCTATGTCCTGAGAGGGCTATCATCTGCCCGCTTTCAAGAGATTCTATTGCGCCTACGATTTCGTCCATATACATATCAAATGTCTGATGTCCGTATGGATTTTGGTCGATAATATTCAACAATTCGGCAGTCAATTTTGGCGAAAGGTATCTGGCGGCAGCCTGCAGCTGCTGATAACGGCCTTTGTTAGCCTTGGGGATGCTGCGTTTCTTTAGAAGTTGAGAAGCAAAGTAAGAAAATTCGTCATAGCCGATAACTTCTGGCAGGGAAGATTCGTCCTGATTGGATATGGACAATATTGATTCCTGCGGCTGGGTTACAGCCGGCAAACTACCCGTTGGGGAATGGTCAAAATAATAGTTGCCTGCGTAATTGACTTTAAATCTCGCGCTCGGCCCGCCGTGAAATTCATTCAAAATACCCTCTATTTTCGGGAGTGCGAAGATGGAATATATTTGCTTTGTTCCCGCCGTTCCTTTCTGCAAGCCGTTGGCTACGGCTGCCGCCGTTTTTGAAGTGTTTGAGAAAACCTCAACCGTAGTTAAGCTTGGTGTTACTTTTGTGATATTAAAAGCGGTTCCGAAGGCGTCGGACAAATTATAAGCCGTTTTAATTGCCGTCTGCGGCGCTTGCGAAACGGGTGCCACGATTACGGTTGGACTAAAGAGATTTACGGTAGGCGCTCCGGTAAGAGTCAAGCCCGAAAAAGCTTTGCCCGGATTGCGTATTGATCCTCTGGCTATTTGTTCGCTTACGTCCCAAGAGGGCAATATCCACGAGAAATATTGATCTGCGATAAAACGTTTCCATTTGGGCAACTCTTTATACGGCTTATTAAAGAACCAGCCCGGTTTAAACGGTTTTGAAGCAACCGGCTGAGACATTTCTAAAGCTTCTTCCGCTATTTTCATTTGGGTTTCGGATTCCCGCTTGGATATGAACAATCTTTGTTCGCGCGTAAGCTTCCCAGAGCTTTGCGCCGCCGCACCGCCGCCGCCTTCCCCCACCGTTGCGGTAAGAACGGTTTTCTCCCCTTCTATCGCCGGGGTGGCTTTAACGGTTTGTCTGCTTAAAACCACTTGAGCAGTACCCTCATTTAAAGGCGTTTTTTCGGCTGAGGCGACAACTTTTTGTGATGAGGAAGTATTTGTCGCTTTCCTGTGTTTTTCGGCCATTGAGGAAAGTGCTTTTTGGGTATCTTTGCCTTTTGGGGCCGCATTTTTTGTATTTTTGGCAGACGCACCTATCGAAGAGCCCTGTTTAGCAGGTGGTGCCGCCGTTCGTTTTACCGGGGTTACCCCGCCTTTCTTTATATTTGAGTGTACTTTCTTTAGCAAAGCGCCTTTGCCCGCACCTCTGATTTTGGCGATGCGCGCGCTTCTTACCGCTCTGGAAGTACGGAAACTCTTTATAAAAGAGGAGGTACCCCTCGCCAAAGAAGGCAGACTTACTACAAATGATGTAATCAATACCGCGCTTACCAATATATCGCCCCATACGGCCAGCTGAGCTATTTTTTGGTTCTTTTCCGCCCTAGATATTTTTATGGCGTCTTTGGTCTTTTCCGGTCTATAACCGGCATTATAACTTTTTGATACACGCGCCATTATATTATTGACACGGCGTTGGGTGCCTTCGTTTAAATCCCACCAGTCCAAGCTGTAAAGTTTTCCTATTACATAGGCAGAATTCCCGCCTTTTACCCCGCCGCCTTTTATCGCACCGGTAACCAAAGGTATATGCACCGCCGAATATCCGGTGTTTGAAGATCTTAAAGCAAAAGCGTAATTGTTTACCGCTTTGTTCGCTATCGCGCGGGCGCGGTTATCGGGCCATTGGCTTAACAATACTCCGATATCTTCCAAAAGATTGCCGTAAGGCATATTGTAGCCGCTGTGTCCGTCTTTAGCCATACTTATGCCGAAATTGCTATACCCGTATTCTTTTGCGGTTTCTTCGTCTATATATTGGAACCTTAAACCGACTTCGTTTAAATATCTTCCGCCGCGGCCTCTTATCCTATTATTTATATCGGTGCTTTTGTCCACCCAGGCTTTTATTGAAATAATGTCAAATGCGCGGCCGAGTATTTGCCAAACGCTGCCCACCCTCAAACCGTCGGACAAACTGTCTTTAAGAAGGAATTTCTCCAAAAGCTGATAAGCCCTATTGTTGGCAGTCAGCAATAAGGCGGTAACATAATTGCCCAATACCAAGGCGCCGTAATCTTCCCTGTAATTATTTTTTAATTGTTTGTAGAGAAGCTCGGCGTTTGCGTTTTTATCGGCGGCGGAAAGATTGTCAATCATACCGAGCGAAAGCGCTATATATCCCAATTTTTCGCAAGCGGAGCGGCGTTCTTCTTTTCCTTTCCTGGCGTCGGCCCGCCCATCTCCGCCGGCAAGACCGGGCATTATATCTGCCATATAGACGTCATTATCGCAATAATCGCCGGTTTTATTTATCAGCTGTCTAAAATACTTCTGCGCTAACCCCGCATCGCCGACGCTTATCCCGTATTCCGATATGGTATTGTAAATGTCTTTGGCGGGTGCTAGCATAAGTTCATTGTTCCAACGCCATTTTTTATTCGTTTCGTCGACGCCTGCCCCATACCTTAAAAGCGCCCTAAGCAGGCCCCTATTATATATTAGAGGGTCGAAGCATTTTCCGTTATCGCAGATATCGCCGTTTTTATTCCTGAATTTGGAACTGTTGGCGATATATACGGCGTCATCGGGGCCATATGTGTGAGTTTTGTTTATATGGTTATATGCGGCGGAAACCGCATCTTCTTCTGCGACGACGGCTTTTTTGTATTCAAAATATAAATCCTGCCATTCTTTTTCGCTTAAAGAACGAAAAGATTTTAAATCTTTATCGAAACTCATCGCGAATTTATAACTATCGAAAGAGAGGGTGTTGCCTATCGTGAAGAATTTTGCGTTTACGGCAAATTTTTCCTCGTCAAAAGAAAATTGTTTATCCTTATTTTGAGCCCAAAAAGGGGTGGCCGTATAAGCCTGCGCATAAGTGGGAAGCGAGCTCTGCGCCAGCATAAACAGTGAAAGAAGTACAGATGTATATTTAATCAAGTGCGCTTTCATATTTAAATACTAATAATATAGAGGAAACTAAACAAGTGAAAAAGGCCCTATCACTCTTTAGGACTAAGGACCTATAAACAAAAAGACAAATTATGATATAATTTAGATAATAAGAATTTGTTTATGGACTATTATAAGCGTAGAATATCTAAATTTAAAAATGAAAGAAGTCCTTTGTCCAGGACTATAAATTTTTTTGCGTATTGAAGAGCAGACTTTTTAGTCTGCTCTTTTTTTACGAATTTCAAATAAAGATTAAAAAAAGGAGAAACAAAACTATGTTATTTATGCCAAAAGAAGTAAAATTCTTCGATCTGTTCGACAAGCAGGCCGAAAATCTGTTGGAAGGAGCCCAGTTGCTTAATAAAATAATCAACACTCCCGAGATAAACAGAGACAATGTTGACAAAATGCACGCAATAGAACACCGCGGCGACGAGATAAACCACAATATATTGAATATGTTAAACGAAAGTTTCATCACCCCCTTTGACCGCGAAGATATTTTTACCCTTGCCCAAAATATGGATAATGTAATAGACGGTATTTATATGATAGCCAACCGCTTTTATTTATATAAGATAAATACTCCTTCGGAAGAGAGTAAAAAGATGGCTTCCATAATAGAAAATTCCGTAAGCGCGGTATGTAAGGTTGTAAATTCCTTAAGAAATAATAAAAATATAAAAGAAACCCTTAAACAATGCGTAGAGATAAATCGTCTTGAAAATATGGCCGATGAAATCCGCGATGAAGCCATATCCCGTATCCTCAATGACGATAAAGCAAACCCCATATTGGTTATTAAACAGAAAGAACTTTTTGAAGAAGCTGAAAAAGTTACCGATATGTGCGAACACGTAGCCAATGTTGTGGAATCAATTATAGTCAAGAACAACTAAGAGGTATCAATATGGATATTATTTGGATAATTTTTCTTATAGTTCTGGCATTGTTTTTCGACTATCTCAACGGTTTCCACGATGCCGCCAACTCAGTGGCCACGGTAGTATCAACCAGAGTACTCTCTCCTAGGGTAGCGGTATGGTGGGCGGCGTTTTTCAACTTTGCAGCACTGTTTGTGTTTCATACGGGAGTGGCAAAAACGATAGGCAGCGGGATTGTCGACATATCAATAGTGGATACAAACCTTGTTTTCGGCGCGCTTATGGGCGCATGCGTATTGAATTTGCTTAC